>JAYWDH010000100.1:0-5454 GCA_043779945.1 Microbacteriaceae bacterium | reverse complement strand
GCATCCGGGAGACCGAGAAATGGTGGAGCGGCTGGTCATCGACCGTCGAGACGACCGGCCCATATTCGACGTACGTGCGTCGGTCGTTGCTGGTGTTGCGCGCCCTGACGCATGAAGACACCGGGGGCATCATCGCCGCAGCCACGACGAGCCTCCCCGAGGCCTTCGGAGGTGCGCGTAACTGGGACTACCGCTACGTCTGGCTGCGCGACGCCTCGCTGACCCTCGAGGCGCTGCTCGGCCACGGCTTCGACATGGAGGCGCACGACTGGCGCGACTGGCTGCTGCGGGCGATCGCCGGCGACCCGGCCGACGTGCAGATCATGTACGGCCTGGCTGGCGAGCGGCGCATCGTCGAGTGGGAGCTCGACTCCCTGCCCGGCTACCGCGGCGCGTCACCAGTTCGCGTCGGCAACGGCGCGGCCTCCCAGTTCCAGGGCGACATCTTCGGCGAGGTCATGCTCGCCCTGCAGCACACGCGCAAGAACGGCATCGCTGAGGACCGCTCGTCGTGGTCGCTGCAGGTCGCGCTTCTCGACCATGTCGAAGATGTGATGGATCGCGATGACCACGGCATCTGGGAGATCCGCGGCCCGCTGCATCGCTTCACCCACTCGCGGGCGATGATGTGGGCAGCGTTCGACTGCGGCGTCCGGGCGGTGGAGACCTGCGGCCTTGAAGGCCCGGTCGACCACTGGCGGGCTCTGCGCGATCAGCTGCGCACCGAGATCGAGACCCAGGGCTTCGACGCCGAGTTGAACAGTTTCGTGCAGTACTACGGCGCGACAACGGTGGACGCCTCGCTGCTGATCCTGCCGCACATGGGATTCCTGCCGGCTGACGACCCCCGGATGCTGGGCACTGTCGCCGCGATCGAGCAGAATCTACTGCGCGACGGCCTGGTGTTACGTTACGAGCCCTCAACCGGAGTCGACGGGCTCGTGGGTAACGAACATCCCTTCTTGGCGTGCTCGTTCTGGCTGGTCATCCAATACGCGGATTCCGGCCGACTCGACGACGCGATCCGACTGATGGATCGCCTGGTCGGCCTGTGCAACGACGTCGGGCTGCTCTCAGAGGAGTATGACGTGGGCGACCAGCGGCAGGTCGGCAACATCCCACAGGCACTGTCGCACCTCGCGCTCGTGCAGGCGGCGGACGCGATCCAGCGGGCGCAGGCGGTTCGCTAACCGAGTCTCGACGAGTTCGATCACCGAAGGTCGAGCCCGTCGAGAACTGCAAGCCCCGATTCAGCCGGCTGACTTCGGCGCGGCATCCGCACCCGCCTCGATCGCGAACGACGAGGCGACGATGCCGCCGACCACGGCCATTACGCCCCAGAACAGGCCCCAGCGGGACTTGCCGACCGCGCCATCCACCGAGAACGGACCTGGCCCATCGATCACGAGCGCCGCCGCGGCGGCCACCAGCGTCACGTTGAACTCGTAGCCCCCTTTGGAGTTGGCGAAACCGTTCTTGCCGTGCACCTTGCGCACGGCCGTGGCCATCATGGCTGTCGCGACGCCGACCGCAAGCGGGGTGACCACGCCGAGCAAGATACCGAGGCCGCTCAGGGTCTCGCCCAGCGAGACGAAGAGTGCGTTGCGACGCACCGGATACATCCGGGTGGCTTCCATCATCTTCTCGGTGCCAGCCAGACCGGGGCCGCTGAACTCTCCCGTGAGCTTCTGCAGCCCATGCACGGTGAAGATCGAGCCGATCACGAGGCGCAGAACAAGTTTGCCGATTCCCATGCTTCGAGCCTACGTCGATCGGCGGCCGTGCCCGGTGCCGCTCTGCTGATGTGCGACGTAGACGGTGTTCGATGAGATGCCGCCGGTGAGCGGGTTGTCGAAGCGCACGAGCTGGGCCCGCGCGGACGGGAACACCATGTTGAGGTCCGCCAGGAATTCGTCGTCAGGCGGGTCATCCGACCACAGGGCGAAGACTCCGCGCTTCGTCAGGTGACCTCGCAGCCGACGAAGACCGTCGACCGTATAAAGGTCAGCGTGGCTCGGATCGAGCTGATGGCGAGGTGAGTGGTCAACATCGAGGAGGATCGCGTCGTAGCTTGTCGCCGAGGCATCCCGCATCCATGCGAAGAAATCACCGACGGCGAGGCTCGTTCGCGGGTCCCCCATCAGTTGTGCCGAGACGGGAAGGAGGTGTCGCTCGTGCCAACCGATCACCGCGGGCAGCGCATCCACCACGGTCATGGCGGTCACGCGTTCGTCGTCGAGGGCCGTCACAGCCGTGTAGCCGAGACCGAGGCCACCCACCAGCACGTGGAGGTTCTCCCCGTCGACAGCCCCGAGTCCCAGCCGAGCCAACTCCTCCTCCGCAAGGGTGAACAGGCTGGACATCAGGTATTCGTCACCGAGTTTCACCTCGTAGACGTCCGTGGCAACAACCGGATCGTGGCGGCGGCGGAGCGTCAACTCGCCCATCGGGGTCTGCTGCCAGTCGAGTTCCTCGAAGCGCGAGCTCACCGTGTCGGCTTCGTCTGCACGATGACCGGCAGGAACGAACGGTCACCGTGCGACGGTTTCGGGATCTGCATTGCCCTAGTGTGCGCGCTTCTCGTGAAGCTTCGCGGCGTGACGACACTGCAACGGGCTCTTGCCCGGAGTGCCGCCACGCACGAATCCCGCGGGGTCCTTGGGAGGGACGACCGTGGGCGATGACTTACGACGCGACTGGGGTGCACGTCTGGGTAAGCGATCTCCCACAATATATGTCCGCCATTTGGGGGACCGCTGGCCCCACTAGTGGGTGATGACATCGTCCTGTTTCCCGAGATTGGTGCGCCTGTGGTTCGAGTGATTGGAGTGGGTCATAAAGTGCCAGCACAGCACCTTCACGCACCGGCTCTGCGGATCTTTCGCGGGTAGCTTGGATCCTGTGAATAACCGTGTCGGTCGCAGCACCTTGATCACCGTCGGTCTGATCGCTCTGCTAGTCGGTGGGGTCTGGGTGCTGCAGGGCCTGAACTTCATCCCAGGAAGCTTCATGAGCGGCGACCAGAAGTGGTTTATTATCGGGCTAATCGTCGCTGCCGTTGGCATCGTTCTGGCCGTGCTCGGGCTCCGCCGACCGAGGAGCAGCCGCCCGGGCAGATGAGCCTGAGCTGGGCCGATTCGACTGGTTCATTGCGCACTCTCGGTTTGCCGCGGATGACAAGCTCGGCTATCGAAGAAAACCCCGGCTCGCGATATCCGCGAAACCGGGGCCCAACCGTCGGGCTGACAAGATTTGAACTTGCAACCCCCTGACTCCCAGGTAGCCCCATAGGCCCAAATCATTGATTTTCCGGAGCGCAGCGCTACGCAGAAGACTTTATTTCACCTCATGCACTGCATGATTTGAATGATTTTGGTCCCCTTGTGGTCCCCCACAACGCTCGAGGCAATCCCACACGTTTCAACGTTGACCAGACCCTGTCACTCGATAATCGACCCCTCGATGGCCGTAAGTGCAGCGCGCAAGTGAGCATCAACCCGGTCAGCAACGTTTTGGATCTCCGGAGAGTTGCTCAACTGGACCATGGTCTGCGGGTTGATGGCCTGGACTGTAGTCGAATTCGCTGCGCGGCCTCGTCGGATGACGACGTTGCAGGGAAGCAGAAGACCCATATCGGGATCCGCGGTGAGGGCTTCTTCGGCGAGGACCGGATTGCAGGCGCCGAGAATCAGATAGTCACCGAGCTTTTGTGCGCTTTCGCTGCCAAGTTTCGTTTCAAAGGTCGCGTGAACATCAATTTCGGTGAGGACACCGAATCCCTGGTTCGCCAACTCCTGCCGCACTTTGGTGACGGCTTCGTCGTAGGACAGCGAGACGGTGATGGTGTGTGCGTAGTTCATTTGTTTCTCCTTCGCGAGTGTTCTGATCGGTGACCAACAGCTGTTGTTGAGTTGCGCTAATGATTCCCATCATTCCGGCATCTTCATGGTCACGGATGTGGCAGTGGTAAACGGTTTTACCGGTGAAGTCCTCGAACGGAATCCGCACCCGAATACTGCCCTTTGCGGATACGTTTACGACGTCTTGCCCGAGGACCCGTGCTCTACCGGTTGCGCCTGCCCAAAATCAGACTGGATACATGACCGCAGTCGTCGAGAACCCCGTTCACCAAACCATCGCCCGGCCAGACCGCCTGTTGGCAGAGCTGGAACATCCCGCCCAACTGTTCTCTCATCTCACCCCGAACTGGTTCGCCTCGATCATGGGCACCGGCATTGTCGCCAACGCGGCAGCGACCCTGCCGCTGCAATTCCGCGGGTTTCGCACAGCCGCGACTGATCTGCCTCGGTGATCTCGGACAGTGGGTCCTCTTAAACTGAGGTCGTCGCTGAGAAGAGATCTGCAGCATGACCGCATCACGACGACGCTTCACTCAAGAGTTCAAGGACGAGTTGTGTTTGGAGGTGATCTCCACCTCGAAGCCCATCAAGGACGTTGCCGAAGCGTACGGAGTCGGCCCCGAGACTTTGCGGAACTGGTTGATCAAGTACCGCGAAGCACATGGCGGAACCGAGACAGAGCTGACGGTCACCGAACGTGCCCGGCTCAAAGAGCTCGAGCGGGAGAACCAGGAACTGCGGGCGGAGACCGCGTTCCTGAAAAAAGCAACGGCTTACTTCGCGCGGGAGCAGCGGTAGTGAGCAAGTGCGAGTAAATCGACTCCCAGAAGATCGCGCCGGAGAACACGAACCCGGTGTGGAAGATGTGCCTCTGGTTGGCTATCTCCACGTCAGGGTTCTACGACTGGTTGCAACGCCCACAGTCGGCCACCGCGCGTACATGAAGTAGCGCTCGATTCCGTCGATGGCGGTTCGGTAGCTCGTGGGGAGCTGTTCTTTGCGAGCCTCGTACTGGCGCCAGCGCTTCTTGTCGTCGAACGAGCCAGTCATCTGCTCAATCCATCCTGCGGCCATGATTACTCCCCTTCTTCCTGCTGGTGTTCACTGTGGTGGTGGAGCAGTTCGATCCGTTCTGTGAGGAACCTCCAGGTCCTCCAGAACTCCTCGAGATACTCGCCGCCCAGTGCGTTCAGCGAGTAAACCTTGCGCGGCGGCCCCTTCTCGGACGGGACCTTCGCCACGTCCATGAAGCCGCGCTGCTCCATCCTGATCAGCAGCGTCATCAGGACACGACGCGGACTGGCGTACCTCCCATGCTCTCGGCGCGCGCGAAGTTTGCGGCCTTTGCGAAATGATTGTGGGAACGTTTCGGGAATCAAAGGCGGGGTGACCGGCCGATCGGTGCGTCGCACAGAGGACCTCCTGCGGGACTCATGCGGTGCCCGGTAGCGGATCGTTAACGGATCGTGTCGCGAGCGGGAGACGCTGCGCTCATCTTTGAGTGGCGTGCACGAACTCCGCGGCGGGCTTCGCGAGCCACTGCGTTACGCGCATGGTGAGGGCCATATCTGCGATCCGCGCGGTCCGAAGATTA
>JAYWDH010000099.1:0-1788 GCA_043779945.1 Microbacteriaceae bacterium | reverse complement strand
CGACGCCGGCGTCGCCGACCCCGTCGCCGGACTGCTCTGGGCCGCGCCCGGCCGACGGCCGCGGCACGTGCTCGTCGGTGGCGAGTTCGTCGTGCGCGACTATGAGCTGGTCAACGCCGACGAGCGCGAGCTGGTGGCGCGGCTCCACGAACGCCTGGCGCGGACGCCGATCAGCTGAGGGAGTTCGTCGAGACTATCCACCCGAGGTCGGTCACTCGCGGCAGAATGACCGGATGATCGAGCCTTTCACCATCGACATCCCGACCGCCGAGTTGGACGAGCTGCAGCGCCGCCTGCGCGCCACCCGCTGGCCAGACGACATCGGCGACGACTGGGAGCGCGGCACGAAACCGTCGGCGCTGCGCACCTTCGTGGACTACTGGGCCGAGAAGTTCGACTGGCGCCTGGTCGAGGCTCGACTCAACGAGTACGAGCAGGCGCTCGTCACCGTCGAGACCGAGATCGGCCCGACGCGCGTTCACGCGATGCTTGCGGGCGACACTGCTGCTCCCCCGCTTCTCCTGCTGCACGGCTGGCCCGACAGCTTCCTGCGATTCGAGAAGTTGATCCCGCTGCTCGCCGATCGGTTCCGGCTCGTCATGCCAAGCATCCCGGGCTACGGTTTCAGCGACCGTCCGACGGCCCCCGGCGCCGGACCGGCGTGGGCCGCGGATCGCTTCGCCTCGCTGATGACGGAGCTGGGTCATCCGGTCTTCGGCGTGCACGGGGGCGACATCGGCAGCAACATCGCAGATCATCTGGCGGCGCGGCATCCTGAGCGGGTGTCCGCACTTCATCTGACAACTATCCCGGCGATGCGGCTCGGGCTCGTTGCACCCCAGGATCAGACCCCCGAGGAGGTCGAGTACGCCGCGTGGTACGCCGGGTGGACCGTGTCCGAGGGCGCGTACGCATCGGAGATGCGCACCAAGCCGCAGACCATCTCGGCGTCACTGACCGACTCGCCGGCGGGGCTCGGCAGCTGGTTCCTCGAGAAGTACTACGCGTGGAGCGACGGCGTCGACCCTCTCGCGACCTTCGGACTCGAGGTGCTCGCCACCAATGCGACGCTCTATTGGGTCACCGGCACGGCTGCGTCGGCAGCCCGATACTACAAGGAGACCAGGATGGCGGGGCCGGCCGGCCGAGCCATAGCACCGCTCGGAGTCGCGGTCTTCCCCGCTGACATCGCGGTGCCACCGCGGACTTTCGTGGAGCGATTCTGGGACATCCGGCGGTGGACGGTGATGCCACGTGGCGGCCACTTCCCGGGATGGGAAGCGCCCGAGTTGCTGGCCGACGATCTCATCGCCTTCTTCGATCACGCCCGCTGATCGAGCTCGTTGAGATCCCGGTCGGCTCTCCCCCGCGACGCACTCAGCGCAGGCGGGTCCGCGAGGCGGCTCTCGATGAGGGCGATCCTCGTCGCGCGTCCCCAGCCCTGCACCTGCTTCTCCCGGGCGTACACCTCGTCGAAGCGTCGAGCTGTTCGATGTAGACCAAACGAAGCGGTGTGCGTCCCGCGGTGTATGTGGCCCCCTCGCCGACGTTGTGTTGAGCGATCCGGCGGACGATGTCCCGGTTGCTGCCGACAGAGAAGCTTCGATCAGCGCATTCGAGGATGGAGACGTACGGCATCCAGGAAGAGTGTCTGCGCAGAAGCGCTGAGGCCCACTGCCCGGCAACCGTGGGGCTAACTGCCGACGGGCTTGATCGTGCAGGACTCGACCAGCGAAAGCACAGACAGTCGGTCTCGACACGCTCGACCAGCGAAAGGTCCTAGCGGCG
>JAYWDH010000098.1:0-1799 GCA_043779945.1 Microbacteriaceae bacterium | reverse complement strand
CGGCGATGAGGTCGCCGAGCCGCTTCGAACGCGGGCTCAGCAGGCCGACGATCATCGCGATGCTCCCCAGGGTGCTGTAGAGCTCGAGCATTCCGACCAGCGAGCGGATCGCGGCGTGCCGGAAGCCGATCGCCCCGCCGTCGTCGCGCACGATCCGCGCTCCCACCGCGAGGCGGCCGAGCGACTTGCCCCGGCTGAGCAGCTCGACCGTCGCCGGCGCGACGATCAGGCAGACCGCAAGCGCCACAACCCCGACGATGCCGTAGACCGCGTTCTCGCTGCGCGCCTGAGCCGCGATCGAGAAGAAGATCACCAGCACCACGATGTAGCTGCCGACGTACAACACGAAGTCGATGGCGGCCCCCGCCGCGCTCAGCACGAAGCTGGTGGGACGCAGGTCGAGGGCGACGGCCTCGCCGGTCAGGAGGGAGTCATCCCGAACCAGGTCGTCGATTTCGTCGTCGTTCCAACTCGCACTCGCACTCAGCTCCGAGGCTTTCGCCCCCCTGCCCAGCCGCCCCATGTCGGTATCATCGCAGGACATGGACCTCGACGCCTACTCGGCCGCGCACGCCGCGGAGTGGGATCGTCTCGCCCAGATCGGCCGGTCGACCCCGCGCGACGGGGCTGCCGCCGATGCGCTGATCGACGTCTACCAAAGCGGCTCGACCCAGCTCTCCACCCTGGCCACGACGATCGGCGACACCGCGCAGGGCGACCGGCTTTCTCTCGCCCTTTCGCGGGCCCGGCTGCGCTTCACCGGAGCTCCGGCGAACCCGCTTCGGCAGCTGACCGTGTTCTTCTCGCTGCAGCTGCCGGCCGCGCTGTACCGCATCCGCTGGCTGACCCTGCTGGTTGCCGCCGCAACGGCCCTCATCGCGATCGGCTACTACGTCTGGATCACGAGCAACCCTGACGTGCTGGCCGCTCTCGGCCCGCGGGAGCAGTTGAAGGCGGTCGCCGACAAGGAGTTTGTCAACTATTACTCCAACAACTCGGAGCTCGGCTTCACCGGCCAGGTCTGGACCAACAACGCTCTCATCGCCGCCGAGTGCATCGCCTTTGGCATCATCCCGTTCTTCGTGCCCTCCGTGATCATCAGCAACGCCAAGAACATCGGAGCGGATGCCGCGATTCTCGGCCAGTTCGGCAAGCTCAGCGACTTTTTCCTCTATATCTCGCCCCACGGCCAGTTGGAGCTGTACTCGATTTTCACGGCAGCCGCGGCCGGCCTGATGATCTCCTGGTCGTGGATCGTTCCAGGGGCCCGCACTCGACTGCGCGCCCTCGCGGAGGATGGCCGCGCTTTCTTCACGATCGTGATCGGTCTCATCCTGTCGCTGCTCTGTTCGGGCATCATCGAGGGTGTTGTGACGCGCCAGCCGTGGCCGTGGCCGATCAAGATCGGGATCGGGACCATCGCGCTCGGCGCGTTCCTGGTCTACCAGTGGAGGGTGGGCCGCCGGGCGCACCGCCTCGGGCAGACCGGCGATCTGACCGAGTCCGAGATCGGGGCGCGGCAGATCATCTCGGCGTGAAATCAGGGCGCTGTATCGCCCAGCATGACCACCATCGTCTCATCGCAACAGGCCGTCACAGCGTCGGCCGAAATCCGACCCAGGGCGATGAACCTGCTGCCGGAGACCCGCTAGCGTCTGCCGCACTCCGGTTGTGTAGGACCGTCCTACACAACCGGAGTGTGCGGAGAGGGGCACCGACACCGGATCGCGCTGGCTCCCCGCGAGCGCGTACTTTGTGCGCCCAAACAGGTACTTCCCGCTGAACCTGCCGATCAGCGC
>JAYWDH010000097.1:0-14705 GCA_043779945.1 Microbacteriaceae bacterium | reverse complement strand
TGAGAGAGAAATACCTGATCAGACGGGCTTGAGCAGGCGGAAACATCAGCAGTATCTCGACACTCTGCAGTCGCGATTAGCCGGCTCTGAGAGAAAGTCCTGATCAGGCAGGCAGCCGGGGAGTGGCTCGGGTGTTACCCGTTTCTACTCTGATTGCAAAAAGTGCAATCAGAGTAACTACAAACTGACATAATGATCATTATCGGAGAACTGATCAGAGGCTAGTTTGCTACCGAAACTCCCACTCGAGCGTGCTGCTGGCCGCAACGAGCAACCCGCATAACGTCAGCGCGTGAGAAACCGCCGCACAGCCTCGGCCGTCGTGGCGTGGTCGACCGCGTCGGGTTCGCCAGAGGTTGTGATGGTTCCGACGAGTTCACCGTTGACCTTGATCGGAAACGAACCGCCGTGGGCCTTCAAGACATCGTGGTCGATATCCGTGCGTTCGGTAAACGGCGTGCCTGCCTCCTCGTGGCGCAGCTTGACGAGCAGAGACGGCTCGCCGAACCGAGCGACGACGGCCGCTTTGCTGGCCAGCCACGAGTCGTTGCCCACGCCGGTCGACTTGAGCTTCGCCTGGAACACGATGTCGTCGTGAAGCACGACGCGCACCGCGAGGTTGAGACCGCGTTCGCGGATGACCTCTACTGCAATTTGTCCGAGGTCGACGGCATCGTCGTTGGAGAACGTGGCCAGGTCGATCACGGGCTGGGCTTCGACCTCGGCGGCGGTGAACGTGGGGAGGTCGGGCATGGTGCTCCTCAACAGGGATTGCAGCATTTGGGCAAGCCGGGGCGGCTCCACCTCGTGGCTGTCTGCGCCGAGTTCGGCGGCGGTCATCCACTGCCATTCGACAACATCGACGAGTTCCTCTTCGGTCCAGCCGTCTCGCACCGGTTCGAATCGATCGGTTCGAATGTCGTACCAGACCCAGTGACCGCGCTGATACGGATGCCAACGCTGGTCGGGGTCGAAATCCTCATCCAAGAACGGCGCGGGCACCGTCTCGAGCACCAGCCCGGTCTCTTCGAACACCTCACGGATCGCTGCCTGCTCGTGATTCTCGCCCGGATCGACGCCGCCCCCTGGCGTAATCCAGCGCGGCGCAACGTCGTGGTTCTTGCCGTGTTGAAGGAACATCAGCACCGCGCCGCTCGGGTCGATGAGGAGCACACGCGAGGTGGCGCGGAAACTACCGCCGGGCGCCGGCTCGACGCTCATGCGGTCACCGGCAGCATCCGGGCCCACCACTCGAGGATAATCTCGAAGCGTTGACGACGATGCCGTGGGCGCCCTGAACGGCTGAGTTCGTGATTCTCACCGGGGAACAGCACCAGCTCGGCGTCGACGCCGTTGAGCTTCAGGCTCGAGTAGTACGCCTCCGCCTGCGACACCGGGCAGCGCAGATCAAGCTCGGAATGCAGCACGAGTGTCGGCGTCGTGACCTGCCCAATGACGGCCTGTGGGCTCTGGGCAACGCGCTGCGCGGCCGTCTCCCCCGTGTACGCCACGCTGAAAAACGACCCAATGTCACTGGTGCCGATGAACGCTTCTGGGTCGAGGAAGCCGCGTTCGACGATTGCCCCGGCCCAGCGGTGGTCGTGCGCGATGGTCCAGGCCGTGAGGTAGCCGCCGTACGAGCCGCCCAGGATCCCGACCCGCGCGCCATCGAGTTCCGGCCGCGACGAGATGGCGCCGTCGAGAAAGTCGAGCACGTCGTTCAGATCGACCGTCCCCATCGCGTCTTTGATCGACCGTCCGTGCGCCTCGCCGTAGCCGGCTGCACCCCGGGGGTTGCAGTAGACGACCGCGTAGCCGGCATCCGCGTAGATCTGGGTCTCGTCGAAGAGATGCACCGAGTACTGGGCGTACGGTCCGCCGTGGATCATGAGGAGCACCGGATGCGGCCCCTCCCCCGCAGGCACCGCGACCCAGCCGTGCACCGGGTACCCGTCGCGTCCGGTAACGGTCATTTGGTCGGCGGTCACGAGTCCCCTGGCGCGGAGCGGAGCCCCAAACTCGGTGAGCAGATCGACCCCGTCGGTGGTCTCCGGTTCGAGCATCGCGAGCTCACCCGAGCTGTCGGGGGTTGCCAGTGAGAGCACCACCGCTCCCCCACCGGCGGCGTGGCCACCGACCTCGACGTCGCCGGGTGTGAGGACTGTGACGCCCCCCTTATCGTCGACGCGCAGCAGAGGGATGCGGCCGCGCGCAGTGTCGGTGATGAGGGCGGCGGTCGCGGACTCGAGGGTCAGCGGCGCTCCGCCGAGGTCGTGCTCAGCGGGATCCGTGAGTCGGGAGACCGTCTCGCCGTCGATCAGGTAAAGCGCGCCGTTCTTGGCGACGAAGTCGGTGCCGTCTGCGCCCATGTCTTGGGCCGTCACCCAGAGCCGGCCGTCCGGGCCGATCGCCACGTCGTCGACGGAGAGCGGCTCGGGTCCGGTACGACGAACGGGAGCTTGGTCGCCGGGCTCGAGGGACAACATCCAGACGTCGTTGCGCAGGTCGAGGTCGCGACCGTCGTGCAGCGCCGCCACGAACACGACGGCACGTCCGTCGGGCGTCACCCGGGGCGCGCGGTGGTCGGCGTCAGCGGTCGTCAACTGCCGCGATTCGGGGACCTTGACGGGCTTCGGCGCCTCGCCGACGGTCGGGGCGCGGTCGTAAATCGGTTCGCCGCTGACCGCAGGAACCGCGACGACAAAAAGCTGCGAGCGGCGATCGTTGGTGTACCCCATCCCGTTGGCACGGAACTTGAGCGTCGTGATCCGTCGCGCCGGTTCCGCGTTAGCTGTCAGACCCTCGACGGTGCCGTATCGCCCCTCCTCGGCCAGGTGGGCGGTGTAGACGATGAACGCCGAATCCGGCGCCCAGCTGAAGTCGCCGACCCCGAGCTTCTGGTCGGTGATGGCGATCGGTTCGCCTCCGCGCGCGTCGACAATGTGCAACTGCGCCACCACACCGCCGGAACGAAGGAAAGCAAGCATCGTTCCATCCGGCGAGAACTGGGGCTCGGCATCGGCGACGCCGCGAGTCAATCGGCGTGGGGCGCCATCGGAGAGCGGCACCTCCCAGAGCTGGCCGACGTTGGCGTCCGCGTCGAAGGAGGGGTGCGACACCGCCACGACGGCGCGCGACCCATCTGGCGCGACGGTCGGCCGCCCGAGCGACTGCAGCAGTTCGAGGTCAGCGATCTTCATCGGAGGACCGTCACGCCGCCGACACGAAACCCGAGATGTCTCCGACATACCGAGTGTGACTCTCCGGGATCGGATCGATCGCCGCCTGGGCTACTTCTGCCGCGAACTCGTTGACGGTGTAGAGCTTGCCCGCCTCTTCCCGGCGCGACTCGATCGCTCCCGGCTGGGCGCGCTCCAGCAGGGTCGCGGTGATCGTGCCCTCGATCATGTCGCCGGAGACCACGACGAAACCGATTCCCCGGTTGTCAAGCTCGGCCACGCGGTCGCGCAGCGCGTCCTCGCCTGCCCGCTTGCTCAGGGCGACCGGCAAGTACGACGGCATCGTCTCGGCGGTGGCCACGAAATGCGCCTGGTGGCTGGTCACGAAGACGACCCGCGATCCGGATGCCATCAGCGGTAGGGCCGCGTCGAGCACGTTGATCTGTGCATCGCGGTTGAGCTTCATGGCGTAGTCCTCGCCCATGCCACTCTCCATGCCGCCCGAGGCATTTAAGACGAGCAGGTCGAGCCCGTCCCAGTCTTGTTGCACGATCGCGAACATGGCGGCGACCGAATCCAGATCGGTGAGATCGCCGCCCAGCGCGATCGCCTGACCCCCTTCGGCTTGGATGGCGGTCACGACTCGCAGCGCCCGAGCCTCCTTGTTGCGGTAGTTAATGGCTACCCGCGCTCCCCCTGCCGCCAGCAAGGTCGCCGTCTGGGCGCCGATGCCTCGCGACGAGCCGGTGACGAGTGCGCGGATGCCTGAGAGGGCTCCGGGAGTCATGAGGTTGTTCACGGTTCTCGACCCTATCAATCGGAGGAGTGGTAGCTTCAGACCATGCCAGCAGATGTGCTCACGAGTTGGGCCTGGGTGTTCTGGTTGGCCCTGATTTTGGTCTTCCTCGTGGTTGAAGTGCTCAGCCTCTCGTTCGTGTTCCTGATGCTCGCCGTCGGCAGCGTCGGGGGTCTCGTCGCCGGTCTGATCGGTGCACCATGGTACGTCGAGTCCGTGGTCGCCGCGGTGCTCTCCTTGCTGTTGCTGTTCTTCGTGCGCCCGGCGCTCTTGCGGCTCAGCCATCGCGGCGCCGACCCAGCGCGCAGCAATATCGATGCCCTGCTCGGCACCTCGGGGACGGTTGTCGTCGCCTTCGCGGAGGGCCGCGGTCAGGTCAAGCTCGCCAACGGTGAGACCTGGACGGCTCGTCTCCCCCATCACCACACGGACGCGCTCGTGGAGGGCGACCGAGTGCAGGTCGATTCGATCGACGGGGCGACAGCCGTCGTCTCTCCGACATCAACCGATACCGCCCCTAGTGAGAGGAGCGTTACATGAGTGACGCCCAGATCTTTGGCAACGTGATCCTCGTGATCGTGATCGTCATCATCGTGATCTTCGTGATTTCGGTGCTCTTCCGATCGGTCAGAATCATTCCGCAGGCCTACGCGGGCATCGTCGAACGCCTGGGCAAGTACCATAAAACCCTCTTGCCCGGGTTGAACCTTTTGGTGCCCTTCGTCGACCGGCTTCGCCCGCTTGTCGACCTCCGTGAGCAGGTCGTGTCGTTCCCGCCGCAACCGGTGATCACCGAGGACAACCTGGTGGTCTCCATTGACACAGTCGTCTACTTCCAGGTCACGGATGCGCGCGCCGCCACCTACGAGATCGCGAACTACCTCGGCGCCGTCGAGCAATTGACGACCACCACACTCAGAAACGTGGTCGGAGGACTCAACCTGGAAGAAGCACTCACCAGCCGCGACAACATCAACGGCCAGCTGCGCATCGTGCTCGATGAAGCGACCGGCAAGTGGGGCATCCGAGTGAGTCGGGTCGAGCTCAAGGCGATCGACCCGCCTGTCTCCATTCAGGACTCGATGGAGAAGCAGATGCGTGCCGAACGCGACCGTCGTGCCCAGATCCTGACTGCCGAGGGCGCGAAACAGGCCCAGATTCTCGAGGCAGAAGGAGCGCGGCAGGCCGCGATCCTCAAAGCCGAGGGTGACGCGAAGGCCGCGGTACTGCGGGCGGAAGGTGAGGCGAAGGCAATCGAGACCGTGTTCGCGGCCATCCATGCCGGAGACCCCGACCCGAAGCTTCTGGCGTATCAATACCTGCAGACCCTGCCGAAGCTGGCGGTGGGCGAGTCCAACAAGCTGTGGATCATCCCGAGCGAACTGACCGAGGCGCTCAAGAACATCGGCAGTGGCTTCTTCGCTCCGCGGCTGCCGAGCGCAGTGCCGGATCCCAGTGCCGGCAGCGAGACGAGTGGCATCTAAGAGCACGCGCATCACCGAGACGGCGTACTTCTCCCCGGCTCGCCCACGCGTCTTCGCGCACCGTGGACTGGCCGTCGGTGCCCCCGAGAACACGTTGCTCGCCTTTGCGCAAGCGCTGGCGTTGGGCATCACCCACCTGGAGACCGATGTGCACGCGTCCGCTGACGGGGTCGCGATCGTCAGTCACGATCCGGATCTCGTCCGGCTCACCGGTCGCGAGGTGCGCATCGCCGACCTCACCGCCGCCGATCTTTCCCGCATCGATCTTGGTGCTGGCCAGAACTTCAGCACCCTGGGCGAAGTGCTTGATGCGTTTCCGGATGCGCGATTCAACATAGACATCAAGGCAGCAGCCGCTGCAGCGCCGACAGCCGCGGCGATCCGTGCCGCGAACGCCGAGAGTCGCGTGCTGATCGGTTCCTTCAGCAACGCGCGGCGGCAGGCGGCGATCAGACTCCTGCCTGGTGTCGCTACCTCGGCATCCGCTGGTGCGGTTCTGGTCGCCACCTGGGCGGCGGCGGTCGGCTTGCGAGTCGTCACCAAGGCGGCACTTCGCTCCGTGGACGCCGTGCAGATCCCCGAGCGGATTCTCCGCGTGCGCTCGACCTCACGCCGGGTGCTCCGTGCCTTTCACGCCGCGGGCGTCGAGGTGCACATCTGGACGATCAATGACGCCGCCACGATGAACCGGCTCCTGGATGCGGGTGTGGACGGCATCATGACCGACCGCGCGGACATCGCCGTTAAGGTGCTGGCGCGGCGCTAGAAGTCGGTTGTGGCGCGTTGCGGGAGCTGAGGACCTGGGCTGTTCGACGGGCAGGTACTGGTTTGTGCAGACAAGAAGGCACCCCGCGTCTGCGGCGTCAGCAGCCCACGGGGAAGGCGCCGCCGGATCCTGAGAGTTGCCACTATCGAGCCGTCCAACTTTTAATCCCTTCCGAAACACCTGTGAAAGCTCTGAAAAGCACTGTCACCGGGCATTCTCACGGCCACGGTGTCGTTATACCTGTGATCTAGAGATGGGGCATTTGCTCCAGCAGAATCACCAAACAACGCGCCGACCACGGCGCTCAGCGCACGAGGGAGGCTACACAATGGCAGATCGTAGTTTGCGCGGAATGCGACTTGGATCTCAGAGCCTGCAGAGCGAAGAGGGAGTCGAGTTCTCGCCGCGGAAGAAGAGCGTCTACCGCACGGAAGAGGGAGCAACGTTCGAGGTGACCTTCTCGGCCGAGGCCGAGGTTCCCGAGACGTGGGAGTCGCCCCGTAGCGGGCTCGAAGGCCGCCTGGTCGGCGAGGACGGCACGCTTGTGCAGTCCGTCGTTGTCGAGGTCAAGCCTGTTCGCACCCACTGGGACATGCTGCTCGAACGGCGCACGCGGGCTGAGCTCGAAGAGCTGCTTGAAGAGCGGCTTGAGCTTCTCCGCGCGCGTCGCGGCGAGACCAAGTCGGCCAAGTCGCCAGCGAAGACCGCCTGAATTACCCCGTCGAACGACCGCGGCGCGATGCGTCGCGTCGCAGGGTACCGGCCGCGATGAGAGCGCCAATCGCGATTCCGCATACCAGCCACTCGAACTGACGCCCGCCCCAGACGGCTGGCGTCTTTCCGGTGGCAAGAGGCACATCGGCGACGATGACATCCGGGGTGTAGACGGGCAGTTGGTCACGAACCGTGCCGTCTGGCAGGATGACCGCGCTGGTACCCACAGTCGAGATGTTGACGACGCTGCGGCCGAGCTCTAGAGCCCGGATCCGCGCGATGGCGAGCTGCTGCACACTCTCCTCGGTGCGTCCGAAGTCGGCATTGTTCGTCTGGGCGAAGATGACCTGAGCACCCTGGTTCACGCTGTCGGTCATCAGCTGATCGTCGACGATGTCGAAGCAGATCGCGATGCCGGCGATCACATTGGCGACACCGGATTTCGTGGTGCCGATATTCATCACTTGGTCGGTGGTGCCCGGCGTGTACTCGCGCTGGATCAGGTCGATCAGGCTGGGAGCGAACTGCCGCCAGAATGGACGGTTGGGCACGTACTCCCCGAACGGTACCGGATGCTTCTTGTCGTAGTAATCGATCGCGCCCTTTCCCGCCTCCCAGAGCAGCGAGGTGTTGAAGTACCGGGTCGTCGTGGAGCCGTCGGGATTCTTCGTGACGCGGGTCGTGATCGTGCCCCCGACAATCGGCGCGTTCGCCCGCGCGGAGACCCGATCCCACAACTGGGCCGCCTTCGGGTCTTCGAGCGGGTCAACATCCGACCCACCCTCTGGCCAGACCACGACATCCACGTTTTTGGCATAGACGGGCTCGGTCGCGGTGATCTGGCCCAGCAGGTTGTCGCCGAAGTTGGCGGGCGGGTCGAAGTAGCCCGACTTAGTGTCGCCCTGAACCGCGCCGATCCGCACAGTGCCGTGCGTGTTCGTGGGATAGCCGGGGAGCACCAGCAGCAGCGCGAAGAGACTGACAACGAGAGTGGCGCGCGCGAGGGTTCCGATCCCGCCCCCCGCGGTTCCCGAGTTGACGCCGGCTGCCGCCATCCCGTTCCCCCCGTCGACCCAGGCGCGATGCCAAGCGGGACTGCGCCCGCGGGACAGACGAAACCCCTCCTGCACAGCCGCGATCGCCACGGCAACAGCGAAGACCATCAGGAAGCTGACTCCCGACACCCCGAACCAGGCGAACAGCGGCGAGAGCGGGCTAGCCGACTGCGAGAAGGCAACACGACCCCAGGAGAAGCCACCGTATGGCCAGACGCTCTCCACGGCTTCGCGGAGCGCCCAGAGGCCGCCCACGACGACGGGGACGAACATGAGCCGACTCCAGAGGCTCGGGAAGGCCCGCGGCACCCAGCGATAGGCCAGCGTGATCAACATGCCGCCGAGGCCCGCCCACAGCGCCATCAAAGTCGACAGAGCTGACCACGGCACCGGGCCGAGGAACACAGCAGCCCACTGGATGTCGACGAAGTAAAAGGCCGCGCCGAAGACGAAACCAACCAGAAAAGCCGAACCGAGCCGCCGACCCTGCAGAGCGACCAGCTGGAATCCGATCGCGACGAAGGACAGCGGCCACCAGCCGAGGGCGGGGAACGCGGAGTCGAGCACCGGTCCTGCGCCGGTGGCGACCAGGAGAGCCATCCACAGCGGCAGTGCCGGTGGAAGCAGAGTCGGCGCGGGGCGGGTCACCGGACGAGCCTAAACGACCGAACTGTAGGCGATGATCCCTCGCCGAATGTCGTCGATCGCGGCGCGCGCAGTCCGCCCGAGCGGGCCATCGGCCACGATCGAGATCTGGTCGAGCAAATCTACGGCTTGCTTCATCCAGCGCACGAAATCGCCAGCGGCCAGGTCGGCTTCGCGGAGCACCGCGTCGAGTTGCCCGCCTCGCGCCCAGAGCTGGGTGGCGAGGGCAATGCCGGTCGACGGCGGGTTGCTCTCGGGCAGTCGGTGCTCGGCCTCGAGGTCGCTGAGGTGCGCCCAGAGTTCGCCGGTGGCCTCCATGGCGGCGCGGAAAGGGCCACGCGGCAGGTTGCGCTCCCCCGTTTCCTCGCGCCGCGGTTCGAAGATCAGGGTGCTGACCACCGCGGCAAGTGTTGGGGCGTCCAGCTCGTTCCATGTCCCGCGACGCAAGCATTCGGCGACCAACAGGTCACGCTCGCCATAGATGCGTCGGAGCGAACGTCCGGGGGCCGCGACGGTGACGACGCCGTCCGCGGTCTCCAGGTAGCCGAGCTCAAGCAGCACGTCGGTCACGCGATCAAAGACCTGTGCAACCGCCCCGGTACGTCCGCGGATCTGCGAACTCAGCTGCTCGGTCTCGCGCTTGAGCCGCCACCAGCGCTCTGCCCAGCGGGAGTGCGCCTCTCGATCACTGCAGCTCTGACAGGGATGTCCCTTCATCCGCTTGCGTAATTCGGCGATGCGCCGCTGGCGCCGATCGCGGTCGGAGCGGCTCTCCCCGTTCGAACTGCCGCCGCGACCCTCGGCGCGCGCGTTCTTCTTCTCGAGGTCGGTCAGCTCGCGGCGCAGACCCGAATACTCCTGGAAGTCGCCCAGGTGGCAGTGCATCGCCTCGGCGTACTTGGCGAGTGACGCCTCCTGCTCGCGCACCCGGCGGGCCATGTCGACCACCGCGCGGTCGGCCTGAAACTGCGCGAACGAACTCTCCAGGATCTCGCGGGTGCGATCCCGACCGAACTGCTCAATCAGGTTGACCGCCATGTTGTACGTCGGCCGGAAGCTCGAGATCAGCGGATAGCTGCGTCGCGACGCGAGCGAGGCGACCGCCGCCGGATCCAGCCCAGCCGCCCACTGGATGACCGCGTGCCCCTCGACGTCGATCCCACGACGACCGGCCCGACCGGTCAGCTGGGTGTACTCCCCCGGTGTGATCGGCACGCGGGACTCGCCATTGAACTTCTCGAGCTTCTCGAGCACGACCGTGCGGGCCGGCATATTGACCCCGAGGGCGAGGGTCTCGGTCGCGAACACGACTTTCAGCAGCTTGCGCCGGAAGAGTTCCTCGACCACCTCTTTGAACGCCGGCAGCATGCCTGCGTGATGGGCGGCGATGCCACGTTCGAGGCCTTCGAGCCACTCCCAGTAGCCCAGAACGCCGAGATCCTGGTCAGGGATGCTGCGGCAGCGCTCTTCGACGATGGCGCGAATCTCTTCCCGCTCCGCCCGCTCGGTGAGTCGGATGTCCGAACGCACCACCTGTCGGACGGCGGCGTCGCAACCGATGCGGCTGAACACGAAGAAGATCGCGGGAAGCAAGTTCTTGGATTCGAGCATCCGGGCGAACTCGGGGCGATCCATACGCTCGCTGCGGTCGAAGCCGCCGCCGCGGGTCGTCGGCGCCGCGCTCAGGCCGGAGCCGCGACTCCCCTCGGAGCCAGAACCGCCTTGCCCCTTGCGGTGATGCCTGCCCTGCTGGGCACCGCGATACGTTCCGGCGGGTCGTCCGCTGGTCGAGGCCATCCGAGTCAGCTCCGGGTTGACCCGATTGGTCGCGGCCGGTCCCATGTTGATGACCGCCGAGCTGTCGAACAGGTCGAGGAGCTTGCTGCGTACGAGGACGTGCTGCTCGAGCGGCACCGGTCGCTCTTCGGACACAATTACGTCAGTATCACCGCGGACCGCCTGAAGCCAGTCGCCGAACTCCTCGGCGTTGGAGACGGTCGCGCTGAGAGAGACCATCTTCACGTTGCGCGGGAGGTGGATGATGACCTCCTCCCACACGGCGCCACGAAAGCGGTCGGCCAAAAAGTGCACCTCGTCCATCACGACGTATGCCAGGTTCTTGAGCAACGGTGAGTCGGCATAGAGCATGTTGCGCAGCACCTCGGTGGTCATGACAACCACCCGTCCCGAGCTGTTGATGTTGCTGTCGCCGGTCAGCAGTCCGACCGCTTTCGCCCCGTGCTCGGCCGCCAACTCGTTGAACTTCTGGTTGCTAAGTGCCTTCATCGGCGTCGTGTAGAACACCTTCGCATGCGGATCGTCGAGGGCGAGGTGCACCGCGAACTCGGCGACGATCGTCTTGCCCGCGCCGGTCGGAGCGGCGACGAGGACGCTGTGGCCATCTTCGAGCGAGCGGCAGGCCTCCAGCTGGTAGGGGTCGAGATCGAACTGCTGATTTCGGCGGAACTCCTCGAGCTGCGGCGCGGAGCGACGGGTGCGTGCCGCAGCGAAGCGCTCCGCGGGAGAGAGCGTCACGCGCCAGCCAGCTCGGCCGACAGGGCGTCGGCCCGGCGAGCCACCGAGCGGTCGTGAAGCGCTGACACGCCCCAGGCGGCGAAGTAGAGCAGGACCATCGGGGCGGCGAGCAGAAGCATCGAGAACGGGTCTGCCGCCGGCGTGGCGATCGCCGTGAAGATCGTGATCGCTAAGACGGCCCAGCGCCATCCCTTCAGGATCGTCTTGGCCGAGAGTGTCCCGATGAAGTTCAGGAGGACCAGGAACACCGGAAGTACGAAGGCGATGCCGGTGGCGAGGATCAGTTTGATCACGAAGTCGAGGTAGTACTTGGCATCGATGATGCTGGTGTCCTGGCCAGGGACGAGGCTCACCATCAGGTTGACGATCCGCGGGAGCACCAGCCAGCCAGCGGCACATCCGGCAAAGAACAGTGGCACGGCCGTGAAGAAGAACCCAAAGATGAACTTACGCTCGCGGCCGGTCAGACCCGGGACCAGGAATGCGAAAAGCTGATAGAGCCAGAGCGGGCTGGACACCACGATCCCGAGCATGATCGCCACCTGAAAACGCACGTCCCACGCGCTCGTGATGCTCGGATAGTTGATCGAGGCCTGGTGATGCGCGGACGCGATCAGCAGGATCGGTTCACGCAGACGATCCCAGACAAACTCCGCCAGGAACCACCCACCGATCGTGCCCGCCAAGACACCTAGGCCAGCGATCACCAGCCGTTT
Source organism: Microbacteriaceae bacterium (assembly GCA_043779945.1). GTDB lineage: Bacteria > Actinomycetota > Actinomycetes > Actinomycetales > Microbacteriaceae > Lysinimonas. The sequence goes on along the minus strand of JAYWDH010000097.1, from coordinate 2,815 downwards.
GCGAAGTTCGACCAGATGCTGACCGAGGGACATCTTGCCGTCAGGATTGGTCTTCCGCCGAGTGCGGACGGCCACGAGCTACGACTTCGAGGTCGTGCCCGGTTCCGCCGGAGCGACGGGCTCGGGCGTTGGGGCTACGGACGCCACCGGTTCTGCGACCGCGACCGGCGCGACTTTCGCCGACCCAGCCGCATCCGGCGCTGCGGGATCGGTCGTCGACTTGTCTGTCTTTATCTCTTCACGAAAGATCTTCGTCGATTGACCGATGCTCCGGGCGAGGGCTGGGAGGCGCGTCGCACCGAACAGGAGCAATACCACTGCGAGCACGACCCAGATGCCGGGTCCCTCGAAAAGTCCTCTCAACATGGCGGCGTCCTCTCTGCGCGGATTTGCTAAATAGAGCCTACCGCCAGACCCTGACCCCCGCCGGAATGGCTCGCGGTGTCGGAGCATTCCTCAGCGGTAGCGTGCCACGGCTTCTTGCGCCCAGAACTGCACGGCGGCGCGGGCACTCGGCGGGGCGACGACCGTGGCGACGCCCGGCATGCTCGCGATGAGCCGCTTCAGCCCGTGGTAGTGCGAGACGCGGACTGTGGTCCGGATGCGGCCGTCGTGCTCGCTCGTCGTCGTGCCGTCCGGGATGTAGTCGACGAGCAGCGGCATCGCAGACGGAGCCACTTCGATAGTGACCTCGAGATCCTCGGGAGAAGGTTCGAAGAGCACGTCGGGCAGGCGCACGTCTGAGTCGCTCGCGCGGTGCTGGATCGGCTCATCGGTGATGACGGCGTTCGATATCCGGTCGAGCCGGAAGGTGCGCACAGCCTCGCGCAGATGGCACCAGCCTCGCAGATACCAGTCGACGTCGATCGACTCGATACGGAGCGGATCGACGCGGCGACGCTCGCGCTCCCCCTGCGATCCGCGATAGTCCAGTTCGAGCTGCACCCCGCGCTCGACCGACTCGCGGATGAGCGCGAGAGTCGGGGCGAGCCGATCGGGAGCAATCCTGTCGATGATTTCCGTGGTCGAAACACCCTCGACACCCACCTGGCTCGGCTCGGCTGAGGCACCGCGCGACAGCTTGCTCATCAGCGAGGCGATGGCGGCGCGATCCGCGTTTTCAGGCAAAGCCGAGAGGTACTGGAGGCCTGCGATCAGGGCCGCGGCTTCGCGTGCTGAGAAACGTGGCGAGTCGTCGATGGCTACGAGGTTGGTGATGACGATCTCGTCGCGCTCTTCGAAGGCCTCCCAGTTGATGTCGAAGAGATCCTCGTGCTGGTAGGCGTCGGTCTCCCCCGGCACCCCGCTCACGGCGATCAGCTCGACGGCTTCGCGGATCTGCGCAGCGGTCATCCCGAAGTGCTCGGCTGCCCCGGCCACCGTAGCGCCGTCGTGGTCCATGAGCCACGGCACCAGCGAGAGCAGGAACGCCAGCTTGTCGCGGGCTTGCAGTGGCTGCGGGCGGTCAGCCATGGTCGCGCGCCGTTCTTTCGAGTCGGGCGACAACTGCGTCGCGAAGGTCATGCGGGCTCAGCACCAGCACCTCCGGGCCAAAACCGGCGAGCTCGTCAGCCAGGATGTTGCCGTCCACGTAATGCAACAGGAGGCGGGCCTCGGCGGAGCCGGGCGCTGTTGCCGGGACGTCGGCGAGGTGCTCGGTGCCTCGGCGGTTCGTCAGCCGGGTGGCGGCATCCGAATCGCAGACCACCTGCACCTCGGCGATGCCCTGCTCCCAGACCGCGTCGAGTCCGCTGAGCGCGGCAGCCGCGTGGTCGCCGGGACGCGCGGGAGCGGCCTTGCCCGTGACGACCGGGCCGACGATACGGCGGAGCAGGTAGGTCTTATGGGCGCCCTGGTCGTCGCTGTCCGGCGAGAGCGCCGATGCCATGAACTCTTCCGCCGAGAGATGCCAGCGCCCTTGATACTGCACCAGTGCAAGCGGGATCACCTCGCGCTCCCGGGCCTCGTCCTCCCCCGGCTTGAGATAGGCGAAGCGCACAACGAGGTGCTTCTCGAGCGCCGCGCTGAGGGGTTCGAATGCGGGGTCGCGCAGCCGCAGCCGCGGCGCGTAGCCGATGATCGGCTCCTCAGCCGTGACGCCCAGCGAGCGCAGCTTGAGCAGGGCACGGCGTGACTCCCCCGACAGCGATCCCTCGCGCCACACCATCGCGGCGAGGTTGAGGAGTGTGGTCTCGTGGCTCGAGAAGGAGATGTCGTGCGGGAGCTCATACGCGCCGCGCGGTATGCGGTAGCGGAGCGTCTGGTTGTTGCCCGCGTCGCCGGGCGAATCGATTGTCTCGAGCGGAACGCCCAGATCGCGGATGTCGTCCTTGTCGCGTTCGAACTGGCGCTCCAGGTTGGCGTTATCGCCACCAGGCTTGTGGCGCTGGCGGTAGCCCTGCACCGTCGACAGGATCTCATTCTTTGTCAGCCCGGACTCGGTCGCTAAGAGCGCCAGCACGAGGCTGAAGAGGCGCTCCTCGACGGGGACGCGGGACGCGCCTGATGGTGGAGCCGCCGAGACGGAGGAAGAGGACACCTTAGGAATCCTAGGGACCGCGAACCCCTATTTGATGCCCAGCACGTCGATCACCATGATCAGAGTTGACTTCGCGTCGACGCCAGTCGGTGCCGAACCGGAAGCGAAGCCTTGTGCCGGCGGAATCACGACGAGCACCTGCGATCCAACCTTGGCTCCGATGAGCGCTGCAACTATCCCCGGAGGAAGCTGGCCGCCCTCAGCGGTCGAGGAAACCGTCAAGTCGACCGCCTGGTCGGCGGTCCAGGACTTCTGGTCCCAGGTGACCGGCTTGTC
>JAYWDH010000096.1:0-1808 GCA_043779945.1 Microbacteriaceae bacterium | reverse complement strand
TGACAGAGAGGTCTGGACCGATCGTGCTTCGAGGCATGACCTGGGATCACCCGCGCGGCGTCGACGGACTCCGTGCCTGCGATGAACTGCTGCTGCAGCGGCACGGCGTCGCAGTGCAATGGGATGCACGTTCCCTGCTCGCGTTCGGCGACCAGCACGTCGCCGACTTTGCGCATGGCTTCGACCTGATGGTCATCGACCACCCGCACGTTCCGGATGCGGCAGCCGCAGGCGCGCTGCTGCCCCTCGACACCTTGCCGCAACTCGCCGAGCTCGAGCATGAGAGCGTGGGGCGGTCGCACGAGTCCTACCGCTACCGCAATACTCAGTGGGCTCTGGGCGTCGACGCCGCAGCGCAAGTGAGCGCGTTCCGCCCCGACCGTTCAGACGGGGCTCCGTTGTTCTGGAGTGATGCTCTGTGGCTGGCCCGTACCGGCGTCGTGCTCTGGCCGTACAAGCCGGTCGATGCGTTCAGCACCTTTGCCACCCTGATGGCGCAGCGCGGAGCACCGCTGGCCGAGCCCGACCGCTTCCTCGACGGCGGCGTCGCGGGCGAGGTGCTCGACTTCATGATCGAGCTCGCGGATGCCGTCCCGACCTGGTGCGCCGACGCGAACCCCATCGACGTCGCCGAAGCGCTGGTGGGAGCCGGCGATCACGGCGACGACTATCAGGTCGGCGTCGCACTGTTCGGCTACACCAACTACTCGCGCCCAGGGTTCCGGCAGCAAGTGCTCGCCTACGACGACCTGCCCTCGTTCGACGGGCAGTCGGCTGGCTCGACGCTCGGCGGAGCCGGGATCGCGGTATCGGCGAGCAGCCGGTATCCGGAACTGGCGACTGCCGTGGCTGCGACCCTCGCCGGCGCCGAGGCGCAGCGAGGCCCGTACACCACCGGCGGCGGGCAACCGGGTAACCTGCGTGCCTGGCGCAGCGACGCCGACAACGAGGCGACTCGGGGGTTCTTCCGCAACACCCTGCGCACGCTCGAGCGGGCGTGGGTGCGGCCGCCGGTGCTTGGCTGGCCCGAGCTCCAGTTCGCTCTGTCGCACCTGGTGCGCGACGCCATCCTGGCCCATCGCGTCGACGGAGTACTGCTCGACGCCATCGAGCGACTGCCTGCGCTCCACCTGACGGAGCCGATCTCGAGGGAGGCGCGCGCATGACCTACTTCGAAGAATACGAACTCGGATCCACTCGACGCAGCCACGGCCGCACCGTGACCGAGGCCGACATCGTGCTGCACGCCGGCCAGACCGGCGACTTCTTCCCCCATCACATGGATGCCGAGTTCGCTAAGACGCTTCCCGGCGGCCAGCGGATGGCGCACGGCACGCTGATCCTCTCGATGTCGGTAGGCCTGCTCGCGGGCGAGATCAATGAGCAGGCGATGAGCTATGGCTACGACAGGGTGCGGTTCATCCGGCCAGTGCACATCGGCGACACTATCCATTCGCGGAGCGAGATCGTCGCGCTGCGGGAGCACCCGAAACAGCCAGAACGTTACGGCTTCGCCGACGAACAGGTCGAAGTCGTGAACCAGCGCGGCGAGGTAGTGGTCGCCTTCGTGCACCTCTATCTCGTGAACCGCCGACAGTGGAGCGACCGATGAGCGAGTTGTACCAACCAAGTCAGATGATCGATACGCACCAACACCTCTGGAAGCCGTCTGAGCGACGATACGAGTGGCTCGACGCGGCGGGCCTGCCGCTGAACGCCGACTTCGGCCCCGAGGATGTCGCTGCCGATGTCGCGGCGGCAGGCATCACGGCGACCGTGCTGGTGCAGGCGGCAGACAGCTACGAAGA
>JAYWDH010000095.1:0-5542 GCA_043779945.1 Microbacteriaceae bacterium | reverse complement strand
GCTGCTGCTGAACTACTTGACGACGACCGCGAGCACGTCGCGCGCGGACAAGATCAGAAGATCGTCGCCGCCGTACTTGATCTCGGTTCCGCCGTATTTGGAGTAGATGACCTTGTCGCCGACGACCACGTCGAGCGGGACGCGGTTGCCGTTGTCGTCGATGCGACCCGGACCGACCGCGACGACTTCGCCCTCCTGGGGCTTCTCCTTCGCAGTGTCAGGAATCACGAGACCCGACGCGGTGACCTGCTCCGCCTCGAGCTGCTTGATGACAATGCGATCTTCGAGCGGCTTGATGGAGACCGACACGGTTGACCTCTTTTCTGAAACTCAGGGGTTGGCACACTCCCTTCGAGAGTGCCAGGCCAACTATAGGCCTTCCGTTAGCAGTCGTTCAATGCGAGTGCCAGCCGATGTGTCTTGTCCGCGTCATCCAGCCGTCAAAGATTCAAGATGGATCGCCGATTCGACCGGGCACCTGTGGCCAGGGAACGTGCGGCCCGGTCCGATTCATCCTGAATCCGTGACGACGTGGACGGGCCAGCCCTCACCGCGACCAAATCGAGGATGAGCGGCGGGTTAGCAACCGGAACACGGGGATCTCAGGGCCTTCGCCCTCTCGTATCCTCGCTGTGGTTGGGGAGACGGCGCGACGCGAGCAAGTAGCGTGAGCGGAATGGATGTCGCCGAGCTTCGCGCGCTGCTCTCGACCGACGGGCTCCGGCTCCTCGATGAGGTCGGACCGATCGAGGCGACCGCAGACCTGGTGCGGATCGTCTCGCGATTGCGGGCGGCCGGGCATGCGGGTGATGTCGTCGCGGCCGTGCTCGGTCAGGCCCGGCTTCGCGCCAGGGCCAGGGCGAAGTTCGGCGAGTTCGCCAGCCGGATGCTCTTCACCTCCGACGGCCTCGAACAGGCGACCCGGCTCAGCGTCGCCTCGCTGCACGCGGGTCGTTTCGCGGCTGCCGGGATCGACGTGGTCGCCGACCTCGGCTGTGGCATCGGAGCCGACGCGCTGGCCATGGCGGCCCTCGATATCGGCGTGTTGGCCGTCGAACGCGACGAGGTGACCGCCGCGATCGCGACCTTCAACCTCGCGCCCTTCGAGGGCGCCCGCGTGGAACTCGGCGACGCGACGACGACCGACCTCGCCGGCGCCGGAGGGGTGTGGCTCGATCCGGCGCGACGCGCGCATGGATCGCGCCTCAACAACCCCGCCGACTGGTCGCCGTCGCTGGACTGGGCTTTCGATCTCGCACAGACGCTCCCGACCGGCATCAAGCTCGGCCCCGGACTCGATCGCGAATTGCTGCCAGACGGCACCTCGACGCCAACGCCGATCGAAGCACAGTGGGTCTCAGTCGACGGAAATGTCGTCGAGCTTGCGGTCTGGAGCGGTGTGCTCGCGCGGCCGGGGGTGGGTCGTGCGGCGCTGGTCCTTCGGTCCGGGCAAGCGGCCGAACTGACCGCCCCGCAGGACAGCGAGGACGCCGAGGCCGGCGCGCTCGGCGAATATCTGCTCGAACCGGATGGCGCGGTCATCCGGGCCCGCCTGATCGGCGACCTGGCACGCAGCCTCGGCAATGGCGAAGGTCACGATGGCGGGGCAGGCGGCCGGATGCTCGACCCGACGATCGCTTGGATCACCAGCGACACCGCGCCCCAGACACCGTTCGGCGCCGCCTTCCGCGTGATCGAACGCTTCCCGCTGGACGCGAAGACCCTCAAAAAGGCGCTTGCGGCACGAGGGATCGGCGCCCTCGAAATCAAGAAGCGTGGGGTCGACGTCGACCCGGCGGCGTTCCGGGCGCGGCTCTCACTCAAGGGCGACCACGCCGCGACCCTGGTGCTCACGCGAATCGCGGGCGCGCGGGTTGCGCTGCTGGCCGAGCGGATCTGAGTACGTGCTCAGGCAGCGGAAAAGCAGTCGGACCCGAACGCCCGACCGCTTCGACTCAGCTCAGTTACCGTACGATCCGACCGTTGCGAGCGCCCCAAAGTAGAGGACGAGGCTGACCAGCTGGATGATTCCCAGGATTACACCCAAGACCAGTCCCACGATTCCGCCAATGAGACCGATCGTCTTCATCCAGCTCGGTGCGGCTGGCTCGGACTTCTTCGCCTTGTTGCTGACGATGATCGCCGCGATACCAGCGCCGATGCCGATGATGCCGGTCCAGCTGAACACGAAGCTCACGAGACCGAGCACAAAACCGACGATGCTCATCGTCTGTTTCGGGCCGACTACTGTGGGGGTCGCGGCGTACGTGGGAGCAGCAGGGGCTGCCGGAGGCGTGGGGGTTGCGTCGGTCATGTTGCGAATACTCCTAGTTCGATGGTCGTTAGCGAGGCCATCGTCGCAGCCTCGAAGAACGCTGTCAACCGGGACACCGCGAGGTCTCGGGGGTGTTCCCCGTTGTGTCGCGCGAACTGTCAGCCGAGGGACGAGTAGTTGCCCGACGACACAGCCGCGACTATGACCACGGCGTAGATGATTCCGACCAGGATGCTGAGGCCGATAAAGCAGTAGCCGATGATCGTCCCAGCCAAGGCGAGCGAACGGCCGCCCTGCCCGGTGCGCTTGATCTGCGACAGGGCGAGGTGACCGCAGATGACGGCAGCCAGGGGGACGAAGAACGCGGCGATCAGCGCCACGATCGCGAGAGTATTGGTCGTCGGGGCGGCGGCGTATGGCGGCGATGCGTACGCGGGCGTATCGCCGAAACCCGGCGCGGAGCTCGGCGGGGCATACGGATCGGGACGCGTCGGCGGCGTAAAAGGCGGCGGCACCACCACGACAGGCTCAACCGGAAGCACCGGAAGCACGGGCGGGACCGGAGGCGTGTCAGACATGACAGTCATGCTCCCACAACTCACGCCTGGATGGTGGTCACCGGCAGCGTCGAGTCGGCGCCGAAGCCAAGCCCGGAGGGCCCGTGGCCCCGCGCGATGAGCCGCGCACCGAGGGCCGCGATCATGGCCCCGTTGTCGGTGCAGAGTGCCAGCGGCGGGATGCGCAGGGTGATACCCGCTGCATCCGCGCGTTCCTGCGCCAAGGCCCGGATGCGCGCGTTGGCCACGACCCCGCCACCGAGCAGCAGCCGAGGCACCTCGAGTCGTACGCACGCCGCGATCGCCTTCGCGGTGAGCACATCGGCTACGGACTCGCGGAAGCTGGCCGCGACATCCGGGATCGAGACCTCATCGCCGCGGTCGCGCGCCGCCTCGACCCAGCGGGCCACGGCCGTCTTGAGACCGGAGAACGAGAAGTCGTCGCGGTGCCGCTCCTGATCTTTCGGAGCGGTCAGCCCGCGCGGAAAGCGGATGGCGAGCGAGTTACCGGACGCCGCGACCCGGTCAATCTGCGGTCCGCCGGGATACGGCAGCCCGAGCAACCGCGCCACCTTGTCGAAGGCCTCACCGGCGGCGTCGTCAATGGTCTCGCCGAGTAGTTCGACGTCGTTCGCCAGGTCACGCACCAGCAGCAGCGCGGTGTGTCCGCCCGAGACGAGCAGGGCGACAGTCGGCAGTTCGAGCTCGTGCTCCGGCTCGTCGGGAGCGTGCAGGAGGTCGGCTCCCACGTGCCCGACCAGATGGTTGACAGCGTAGAGAGGGATGCCGAGCGAGATCGCCAGCGCCTTGGCCGCCCCGACGCCCACCATCAGGGCGCCGGCCAGCCCGGGGCCGCTCGTGACGGCGATTGCGTCGAGATCGCTGAGCGTGACCCCGGCCTCGGCGAGCGCCGACTCCATGGCCGGGCCCAGCGCCTCCAGGTGCGCGCGCGCAGCCACCTCGGGCACGACGCCACCGTACCGGGCGTGCTCGTCCATCGAACTGGCGATGGTGTTGGCGAGCAGCGTTGTTCCCCGCACGATGCCGATGCCGGTCTCGTCACAGGAAGTCTCGATGCCGAGCACCACAGCTTCGACGCTCACGACAACTCCGCCTTCATGATGTGCGCGTCGACCCCATCGGGCTGGTAGTACTTCGGCCGCGCCGCGATCTGCTCGAAGCCGAGCGACAGGTAGAGCGCCTCAGCGTTCGGGTTGTCGGCCCGCACCTCGAGGAACACCTGCGTCACCGCACGGCGACGCGCCTCGGCGAGCATTGCGACCATGAGTGCGCGTCCGAGGCCATGGCGCCGGGCCTCCGGAGCGACAGCAATGGTCTGAATATCGGCCTGGCCGGAGCCGAGCGGCGCGAGCAATCCGGCATAGCCGGCGAGCTCGACATCCGGATGCCCCGGCTCACGCTCGTCAGCGACCAGATAGTACCCGTGCCGCGAGTCGAGTTCCGCACGCATCGTGCCCCGTGACCACGCGTCGGACGCGAAGGTGCTGGTCTCGAGCCGCATGATCCCGTCGAGGTCATCCAGGGTCGCCCGCCGCAAGGGCGGGCCGAGCGCCGAGTCAGCGGTCATCAACTGACCCGCTTCGGGCCGGTGGAGAGCGTGATGTCGGGCGGGCGCAGATACAGCGGCTCGCTCGGGCCGAATCCGCGTCCTGCAGCAAAGAGGCGCTCGCCAAGCATGCCGAGCAGGCCGGCGGGGATGGTCGCGGCATCGAGTCGGAGGTAGTCGGCGTAGTCGTCGATATCCGCCTCCAGTGCGTCCGGCGCGGCGAGAGATGGCCCGGCGACCCGGACCGGCAGCCCGAGTCGGTCGCTCGCCAGGTACTTCGACCAGGCGACTTCGCGGCGACGCGCGTCGGTGACCACCAGCAGTGGCGCGACGAGATCGAGCGCGAGCGCGTCGTGCGAGATCAGCGGGACGACGGGCTTGCCGATACCGAAGGCGAAGGCGCGGGCGGCGGCGATCCCGACGCGCAGCCCAGTGAATGGGCCAGGTCCCATCCCCGCGACCACCCCGCTCAGCTCGGCGGGCGCGATACCCGACTCGGCCAACACGCGCGCGATCAGGGTGCCGATCACCTCGGCGTGACGGCGGGTGTCCGTCTCGTCCGCCTGCGCCAGGATGCCGCGGTCGGGATCGACGATGGCCACGCTAGTTCCCGCGGAGGTGTCGATCGCGAGCAGCACGGACTAGAGCCTAATCGCGGGCCGCGAGCGCCGCTTCGAGTTCGAGGCCGCGGGGACCGCTGCCGGTGATGGTGACGTGGCGGGGTTCGTCGGCGTCGAGATCCTCGGCCCCTCCTCCCGTGGGGCGCGCAATATCGATCGACAACCACGACTCGCTGACCCCATCGAGCTTGTCCGCGCCCCACTCGGCCACCACGATGGCGTGCGCGTAGTCGAGGTCCAGGTCGTCGAGCTCGCGGCCGGTCGCCAGGCGGTAGGCGTCGACGTGCACGAGGGGCACCCCCCGCGCGGTTGGATGCTCGCGCGCCAACACGAAGGTCGGGCTCGTCACCGCGCCCCGAGCTCCCAAGCCGACGCCCAACCCGCGCGTCAGCGTCGTCTTGCCCGCGCCGAGTTCCCCGTTGAGGAACACGAGGTCGCCTGCCCGGAGCAACGGCGCGAGCCGAGCGCCCAGCGCCTCCATGGCCTCGCCGTCGAGGACCGTGAGCTCGATCACGGGGTCACG
>JAYWDH010000094.1:0-5583 GCA_043779945.1 Microbacteriaceae bacterium | reverse complement strand
CATCCACGAGGTCGGTGAAGCTGATGATCTCGGCCTTGATGAAGCCGCGCTCGAAGTCGGTGTGGATGACGCCGGCCGCCTGCGGGGCCTTGTCACCTTTGTGGATGGTCCAGGCCCGCGACTCCTTGGGGCCAGCCGTGAGATAGGTCTGCAGACCGAGGGTGTCGAAGCCGATGCGGGCGAGTTGGTCGAGTCCGCTTTCGGTCTGGCCCGTGCTGGCGAGGAGTTCGGCGGCATCCGCGGCGTCGAGATCCTTGAGCTCTGACTCGATCTTGGCGTCGAGGAACACGGCGTGAGCGGGTGCAACCATCGCGGCGAGTTCGGCGGTGCGGGCGGCATCCGTCAGGACGGATTCGTCGACGTTGAAGACGTAGATGATCGGTTTGGCCGAGAGAAGGCCGAGCTCCTTGAGCGCGGCGAGATCGACCCCTTTCGCGCCGCCAGCCAGAGAATAAAGCGGCGTGCCAGCGTTGAGCGCGGCCTGGGCGGCGAGGGCGGCCTCGAGAACGCCCGGGTCGAGCTTCTTGCCGCGCACCTCCTTCTCGAAGCGTGGGATCGCCTTCTCGAGAGTCTGCAGGTCAGCGAGCGCCAGCTCGGTCGTGATGGTCTCCAGATCGGATGCCGGGTTCACCTCGCCGTTGACGTGCACCACATCGGAGTCGGTGAAGCCGCGCACGACCTCGGCGATCGCGTCGGCCTCGCGGATGTTGGCGAGGAACTGGTTGCCCAGCCCCTCCCCCTCACTCGCGCCCCGCACAATGCCGGCGATATCGACGAACGACACCGTCGCGGGCACGATGCGCTCGCTCGAGAAGAGCTGGCTGAGGGTGTCGAGCCGCGCATCCGGAAGGTTGACGATGCCGATGTTCGGCTCGATCGTGGCGAAGGGGTAGTTCGCCGCAAGCACGTCGTTCTTGGTGAGCGCGTTGAAAAGAGTGGACTTGCCGACGTTGGGCAGGCCGACGATGCCGATGGTAAGAGCCACGAGGGTCAAGAGTACCGGGGTCCGGATACCGGCTGGCGGCTGGCGTGTCACGAGCTGCGCCCTTGCGAAATGCAGGAGCGGATGTGGCGGATGTTGTCACGGTCACGACTTCTGCCCCATCCGTCACATCCACTCCTGCATTTCGCAAAAGGAGCGGCCGGCAACACCGGGAGGAGCGGCAGGATTGCGGCGCGCCTCGCTTCGGTGTCGGACCCGCGTGCGAGAGTCGCATCGTGCCTCTCGATTTCACTGCCATCGACTTCGAGACCGCCAACGGCTCTCCGGCCAGCGCCTGCTCAGTAGGACTGGTGAAGGTGCGCGACGGCCAGGTCGTCGACCGAATCGGGTGGCTCATCCAGCCTCCGTCGGGGCACGATCACTTCGTTGACTGGAACATCCGTATCCACGGGATCACGGCCAACATGGTCGAGGGCGCCCCGCCTTGGACCGAGCAACTGGTCGATTTGATGGCCTTCGCCGAGGACGACATCCTGGTCGCCCACAACGCCGGCTTCGACATGGGCGTCATCAAGGCGGCCTGCGCGGCCACCGGAATCGCGACCCCGAGCTACAGCTATATGTGCAGCCTGCAGCTGGCGCGCACGACATACGAACTCGAGTCGTACCGGCTTCCCGTGGCCGCGATGGCCGCCGGGTTCGAAGACTTCAACCACCACGACGCTGTTGCCGACTCCGAGGCCTGCGCCGCGATCATGATCCACGCGGCCGAGCGCTGGGGTGCGATCGACTTGGTCGAGCTGTCGAGGCTCGCCGGCGTGCGCCTGAGTTCGACCGTGCCGGTCGTCGCAGCCGCGGCCAGCTGAACTTCTCGCCCCGCTCCGCCGATCTCTGCGCCTGCTCTGCTTGCTCCCTCGGCCGTGCCAGCTAGTCTCACTGAGTGGAATCTAAACCCTCGATCTGGGATGTGATTGTCGTCGGGGCCGGACCAGCCGGTTCGACCGCCGCACGGGTTGCCGCCGCGGCCGGCGCGCACGTCCTCTTGATCGACCGCGCGAAGTTCCCGCGTTACAAGACCTGCGGCGGGGGCATCACCGGGCGGTCGCTGGCCGCGATGCCGGATGCCGCGCTCGCCACTTTCGAAGCCGACATCACCGAGTTCGGGTTGAGCCGTGAGGGCGGCGACCGGATCATGCTTCGCGCCGACACTCCGTTTCTCGGGATGGTGCAGCGCGAGCGTTTCGATCAGGCACTGGTGGATGCGGCGGTTTCTGCGGGTGTGGAATTCCGGGACGCGACGCGCATGCACGGCGTCGAGGAGGGCGATGACGGCATCCATCTCAGAGTGGATGATGGCGAACTACTCGCCCACGTCGTGGTCGGTGCCGACGGGTCGAGCGGCCGCACGAGTGGCTACGTTGGTGTCGAGTTCGCTGGCTCGGACCTGGGCCTCGAGGTGGAGGTCGAGGCCGTCGATCACGAGTGGGCGTCGACGGCGCTCTTCGACTGGGGCGCTGATCGCGGGGCCTACGGCTGGCTCTTTCCGAAACACGACTCGCTGACGATCGGAGTCATCCAGCGAACGGGCCTGCCGGACGCCACGCGCGCCTATCTCGAGCTCTGGCTCCGGCAGCTCGGTCTCTCGGGTGCTACCCGCCTGCGTGAGTCGGGGCATCTGACGCGCTGGCGTTCCCGCCGATCTCCGCTGCGGCGCGGGCCGGTGCTGGTGGCCGGTGAGGCCGCCGGGCTCCTGGAGCCGTGGACTCGCGAGGGCATCTCGTTCGCACTGCGCTCGGGCGCGATGGCGGGCGCGGCTGCCGCGTCGGCTGCCGCATCGGCGCGCGGCGGCGACACGGCTGCCCGAGATCACGCGCTGGAGGGATATGTGCGGGCAGTCGAACGCGACCTCGCGCCGGACCTGCTGGCGGGCGCCGCCATGTTGCGGTGGCTTGAGGTGGCGCCCGGAGCGCTCCACGGTGTGCTCGCGCACACCGCCCGCGGTCGGCGACTGTTCGTCGCGCTCTGCCGGGGCGGAGCTCGTGTGTCGGGGCTGGCGCATCATCCACTGGTCAGGGTCACCGCCCCGCTGCTCGCCCGCCGGTCGCACTAGCCCGGCCGCTCCCCATTTCGCCGCGTTGACTCGTTTCGGCGGCAAGGCGAAGCCGGGGCGGCGGCCCCTACGGTGTGCCGAGCCCGCCGTTGTCGGCCCCCGCTGCGACACTGGCCACATGGATCCCATCGTCTCCCTTCTGCTCGGCCTCGTGCTCGGCGTCGTGCTCGGCGTCGTGCTCGGCGCGATTATCGGCTCGCTGGTGACGCGTTCGCGCACGGTGACGAACCGCGCGGCGACGATGGATGCCGACCCCGCCCTGCTCGAGGCCCGTCACGCGGTGATCGTGGCTGAGCTGCGGTCGCAGGAGTCCGTCGCTCGCGCCGAGGTCGGATCGCAGCTCGCCGCCGCCGACGCCAGCCTCGCGGGGCTGCGCGAGCAACTCGCCGCGGCGCAGGAGCAGTACCGCGACCTCACCGAGCGCGAGCGCTCCGACGCGCGCAAGCGTGCGGAGGCAGAGCGCGACGAGAGCAAAGTGCTGCAGGCGCTGGCTCCGGTCAAGGAGACTCTGTCAAACATGCAGCAAAAGGTCACCGAACTCGAGACTCAGCGCAGCCAACAGCACGGCGAACTGAGCCAGCAGCTGAAGTCGGCCACGGAATCCGAGGAGCGACTGCGCGCGACAGCTGAGTCGCTCGCCTCCGCGCTGCGCAACAATGCGACCCGCGGAGTCTGGGGCGAGACGCAGCTGCGCACCCTGGTGGAATCCGCGGGGCTCGTGAACCGCGTCGACTTCACGGTGCAGTCCACAATCGAGTCCGAGAGTGGCACACGTCGCCCCGACATGGTGATCAACCTGCCCGGCGGCAAGTCGATCCCGGTCGACGCGAAGGTGCCGTACAACGCCTACATCGAGGCGGCGGCGATTCCGTCGACGGCGACCGGCGAGCAGGAGTCGCGGCGTACCCAGCTGCTGAACCAGCACGCCAAGCAGGTCAAGGCGCACGTGGATGCCCTGGCCAGCAAGAGCTACTGGACCGGCCTTCCGGCAAGCCCCGACTTCACAATCGCGTTCATCCCGAACGAGCCGCTGCTGGCCGCCGCGATGGAGTCCGATCCCACGCTCATGGAATATGCCTTCAGCAGGCACATCATCCTGTCGAACCCGGTGACCCTTTGGGCGTTGCTCAAGACGATCGCCTTCACCTGGCAGCAAGACGTGCTGACCGACGACGCCAAGAAGCTCTTCGATCTCGGCAAGGAGCTCTACTCGCGTCTCGCCACGCTGTCAGATCACGCCGACAAGCTACGCCGCTCGATCGAGTCGACCGTCAACAGCTACAACGTGTTCGCCAGCTCGCTCGAGCAGCGCGTGCTGGTAACGGCTCGCAAGCTCGACGCTCTCGACGAGTCGAAGGTGATCGGCACGCCCGCGCACGTCGACGAGCGGCCGAAGCGACTCAGCCAGCCCGAGCTGGTGCGGGCAGAGCTCATGCAGGCTGAGCTGCTGCAGTCCGAGCTCGTACACGCTGAGCTGCGGGCCCTCGACGAGACCGGCGTCGCTCGACCCGAGTTGGACTTGAACCTTACCGAACGGTCGGTCACTCCCCTGAAGAAGCCGAAAACCGCCTAGGTGCCCGCGCCCGTCTGGTCAGCCCGTCTGGTCAGCCCGTCTGATCAGTCCGTCTGATCAGTCGGGGCACGTCTGATCAGTCGGGGCACGTCTCGTCAGTCGGGGCACGTCTCGTCAGTCGGTGCCCGGCGCCCATACCCGTGGCGGTCGTTCCGGAACGGTTCGGTTCGAAATCGCGATTGATCAGCGCCGGGATGATCGTGTCCTCGTCGCCGAACGCGCCGAACGCGCCGAACAGCGTTTCCTCGGCGACGCGCGCGGCTTTGGCGAGCTGCTTGGTCGAGACTTCGCAGCCGTTCGAGCACAACAGCGGATAGCGCCATCAAGGAGATACCAGCGGCGCTCCTTGGGCGAGATCGGCCGGATGCGCGCACAGCCACGAACTTACGCGGCAGGCCAACGCGGCAGGCCGGTCGAGGCAACGCTCTCCCGGCAAACCTCGCACAGTGTCGCGATGTCGCCGGTCGAGCCGTCGCGTGTGGTGCCACGGCAGGGTGCTTTTGCGCAACCCGTGACGGCTCGGGGGTGCGGGCGCCCGCGCGTTACTCGCCGAAGGACTCCCCGAGCCACTTCTCGGCCTGGTGATCGGCGATGATGCGCCGGATCGTGCCCGAGCGGGCCCGCAGCACGATGCTCTCGGTGCGGATGATCGGGCCCTTGCGCTGCACGCCTCGGGTGAGCATCCCGTCGGTTACGCCGGTGGCGATGAAGAAGGTGTTGTCACCCTTGACGAGTTCGTCCGCCGTGTAGACGTGGTCGAACAGGAGTCCGGCATCCAGGCCCTTCTGGATCTCGTCGTCGGTTTTCGGGGCGAGAATCGTCTGGATCAGCCCGCCGAGCGCTTTAATCGCGCAGGCCTTCGCCACGCCCTCCGGGCTGCCGCCGATGCCGACGCACATGTCGAGGCGACCCTCGTAGCTTGCAGCGTTGATGCCACCCGCGACATCCCCGTCCAGC
>JAYWDH010000093.1:0-5595 GCA_043779945.1 Microbacteriaceae bacterium | reverse complement strand
GGTCGGAGCCGACGATCCACCGCTTAGCGATCTGCTCGATAGGCAGCGCGTCCGCGGCCTTTTCCATCTCGATCGGATCATGGATGTCGTGCTTCTGCTCGGCGCTCAGCGACAGCGGCGACCAGAAGCGTGTGTTCTCGAGTGCGACGTGGGGGTCGGTGTCGTAGCTGAGCTTGATCTCAATCATCCGGTCGATGGATTCCGGATCGCGCCCCATCTTTTCGGCGCCCTCGATCACGGCCGGGATCAACTCGTCCGTGTAGAGAGTCATGCCCTTGCCGGAGGTGCAGATGAAGCCGTCACCCGCGCGACCCGCGTAGCGAGCCACGACGGGGCCGCCCGCGGCGATGTAGACCGGGATCGGGGTCTCTGGCCGGTCATAGATGCTCGCGTCGACCGTCGAGTAGTACTCACCCTCGAACGTGACACGGTCACCAGTCCACAGCTGCCGCATGAGATCGACGGACTCGCGGAGGCGCGCAAAGCGCTCCTTGAAGGCCGGCCAGGCAGCGGTCCACCCCGTTGCCACCTCGTTGAGCGCTTCGCCGGAACCAACCCCGAGCATGATCCGTCCCGGATAGAGACACCCCATCGTCGCGAATGCCTGGGCAAGCACCGCCGGGTTGTAGCGGAAGGTCGGGGTCATCACTGACGTCCCGATCTGGATCCTGCTGGTGCGCTCCCCGACTGCGGCCATCCAGCTCAGCGAGAACGGCGAGTGTCCGCCCTCATGCCGCCACGGTTGAAAATGGTCGCTGACGGCGACCGATTCCATGCCGTGGGCTTCGGCGGCGACCGCAATCTCGACCAGCTCACGCGGATCGAACTGCTCGGCGGAGGCCTTGTAACCGAGTTTCAGAGGAAGCATGTTTTTCAGTATTTCAGTCTTCGGTGGTGGCTTGCTGGGACTCAGTGAGCCCTTCGGCGAAGCCAGCGGCGTAGCCCTCTTCGTAGCCCTCGGCCCTGGCCTCGTCACTGCCTAGCCGGAACATGTCGAGTTCGGCAACGCGGATGAGGCGCTTCGCGCCCACCGCGTCCAACCCCGTCACGAAACGCCCGAGCCCGCGCAGCACGGCGACAGGGAGGCCGGACGCCTTGCCCTTCACGAGGTCTGCGGCGCCCGCCAGTTCGTCGGCGATCGCCGGGACCGTCACCTCGAGTGTGCGTCCCTGCGTGTCGGTCGAGCCGCGCAGGTCGTCGATGACGTACAGACCGGCGGCGCCGATGGCGACGTCGGTCTGGCCGTCCCGCCAGGGGCGACCGAAGGTGTCGCTGAGGATCACGCCGACGACCACGCCGAGCCGCGCACGCAGGACGGTGGCCAAAGCGAGAGCCGAGGCATCCGGGTCAACGGGGAGCAGCGCGATCATCCCGTCGGGCACGTTACTGGCGTCGACACCGGCCGCCGCCATGACGAGGCCGAGGTGCGTCTCGACGATGCGGGTCGTGCCTCCAGCGTGGGTACGGGAGGCGACCAGGCGTCGGGTCTCGGCGGTGATCGCCTGCTCTCGGTCGGCCGCTTCGACGATGCGGCCCTCGGCCTTCGAGACGATTTTGCTGGTTACCACGAGGATGTCGCCGTCCCGCAGCGTGCCGGCGAGCGCGTCGCCCAGGATGGCGGCTAGGTCGTCGCCGGGTTGGATCTCGGGGAGGCCGACGACGGCGAAGATGGTGACGGCCTCCGGGGGCGACGTCATCGGTGCACCTTCGGCAGCACATCGCGGCCGAACACGTCGATGAACTGGCGCTGGTCGGATCCTGCGTTGTGGAGGTAGATGCGATCCACGCCGAGGTCGATGAAGCCCTGGAGATGGGCGCGGTGGAGGTCCGGGTCGCTGGACACGAGCATCCGGCCCTCGACGTCCTCGGGGCGGACCATACGCGCCAGCTGCTCGAAATCGCTCGGCGACCGCACGTCGCTGCGCGGGAAGCGCAGGCCGGCGAGCGGCCACTCGGCGAGCGCGTTGGCCATCGCCTGCTCATCAGTGGGCGCCCAGGAGAGGTCGACGCGCACGACGCGCAGGGTGTCGCCGCGTTCTTTGCCCGCTTCGCGCAACCCCTCGTCGAAGCGTTCAACCAATGCCGCAGCCTTGTCATGCGAGCTGCCGATGGTCAGGATGCCGTCGGCGGCGCGACCCGCTCGCTTAGCGGCGACCGGGCCAGCAGTGGCGACGAGGATGCGCGGGGACACCGCGGGGGCGGTGGGCGCGGTCCAGAGTTGGGCACTCTCGAGCTCAAAATGGGTGCCCTTGTGGCGGACCGGACGGCCGTTCGCGCCGCTGGCGAACAGCTTGCGGATCAACTCGATTGCGTCGAACATGCGGGCGATGCGTTCCGGAGCCTCTGGCCAATATCCGCCAGTGACATGCTCGTTGATGGCCTCTCCCGCTCCGAGGGCCAGCCAGTGCCGACCGGGGTAAAGGCGGGCGATAGTCGCACTGGCCTGGGCGATGGCGGCCGGATGCATCCGCCCCCCCGCTGCGACGGCCCCAGCTCCCAGCTCGCCAGTGGTGCGCGCGCCGAGGGCGCCGAGCACACTCCACAGGAAACTCGCCTCACCGTGCCTACTCAGCCACGGCTGGAAGTGATCACTCGAGACCGTGCCGGCGAAACCGTGCTGCTCGGCGTATTCGGCATAGCCGATCGCGACATCGGGGGCAAAGCGCTCCAGCATCATGGCGTAGCCGATGGATGCGGGGATCACGCCTCATTCTCGCACCCGGTGCCTCCTCTCCTTGCCTCACCAGGAGTTGTGGGCGGATATTCTCGCGCAGCCGCAGCGGCAGCCGCAGCGGCAGCCAGACAGCTAGCCGCGGTTTTTCCGCAAGTAGTCGGCCACGGAGGGCGGAACGTACGGCGTGACGTCGCCGCCCAGGGCCGCGACCTGGCGCACCAGAGAACTAGAGACGTGGGCGTGGGCCGGATCGGGCAGCATGAAGATCGTTTCCACGCCAGCAAGGTCGCGGTTCACAATCGCCATCGGCGTCTCGTATGCCACATCGACCTGCGAGCGTATCCCCTTGACCAACACGCTGGCGCCGACATCCGTGCAGTAGTCGACCAGAAGGCCGACGCTCCAACTGGTGACCAGAACGTTGCCCTTGACGCCCGCCACCGCGATCGATTCCTGCAGGAGCGAGACACGCTTTGAGATCGGCAGCAGCGCCGTCTTGCCGGGGTTGTGCACGACAAGCACGTGCAACTGATCGAACAGCCCCGCAGCACGTACGATGACGTCGAGGTGGCCGAGAGTGGCAGGGTCGAACGACCCGGGGACTACGGCGATCCTGGTCATGGCTCGAGACTAGCCTTTCGCCAGAAACGCTGCCTCCGCGGCATCCAGGCGTGAGGCGAGTGCGCGCGCGAGAGCCGGATGCTCGGCCAAGTTCGGGTCTGCGTCGAGTACGCCGCTCGCGAGCATGCGTGCTTCGGCGATCAGGTCTCCATCGCGCGCCACCCGCAGCAGCTTGAGCGAGGAACGCCCGCCCGACTGGGCACGCCCCAGCACGTTGCCCTCCCGGCGCAGCTCGAGGTCGACCTGGGCGAGGGCGAACCCGTCCAGAGTGGCGGCCACGGCATCCACGCGTTCGCGTGCGGGTGTCTCGAGTTCGGCGCGGGTGACGAACAGGCAGAGGCCGGGCACGCCACCTCGGCCGACTCGGCCTCGCAGCTGGTGCAACTGGGCTACGCCGAAACGGTCGGCATCCAGCACGACCATCGTCGAGGCGTTCGGCACGTCGACCCCGACCTCGATGACGGTGGTCGCGATCAGCACGTCGATCTCGCCGGCAGCGAAGGCGAGCATCGTGGCGTCCTTCTCCTCACTCGACATGCGCCCGTGCAGCGGCTCGACCCGGCGGGCAGCGAAAAGCGGGTTCGCGCGCAGCTCCTCGAGCACAGTGAGCACCGACGCGGTGGGGAAACGGGGTGCGGTCGGGGCGGAGCCGGGGGCGACCTCGTCAGCGTCAGCATCCTCGACGTGCTTGGCGTCGATTGCCGGACAGACGACGAAGCCTTGACGGCCCTGTGCGACTTCCTCACTGAGACGGCCCCAGATCCGCCCCTCCCAACCCGGATGATCGGCCAGCGGGACCACGAACGACTCGATCGGCGAACGTCCGGCCGGCAGCTCCGTGATCGTGGAGACGTCTAGATCCCCGAAGACCGTCATCGCCACGGTGCGCGGGATCGGGGTCGCCGTGAGCACCAGCACGTGAGGTGCCGCGCCCTTTTCGGGGCCCGCGCTGACCCCCTTAAGCCGCAGCGCCTCGCGCTGATCCACCCCGAAACGGTGCTGCTCGTCGACGACGACGAGGCCCAACTCAGCAAAACTCACGGCCTCGGCGAGCAGGGCGTGCGTGCCGACCACGATCGATGCGCTCCCGGATGCGGCGGCCAGCAGTGCCTTCCGACGCAGCGCCACCGGCAGCTGGCCGGTCAGCAGCGTCGGACGCAGTCGGGCCGCGAGGTCAGGACCGAGGGCCGAGGTCAGCGAACGCAAGTGCTGGGCGGCGAGCACCTCGGTGGGCGCGAGGAACGCGGACTGCCCACCCGAGTCGGCCACCGCGAGCATCGCTCGCAAGGCAACGAGTGTCTTGCCCGACCCGACCTCACCCTGAACGAGCCGGTTCATCGGGGCACCATCAGCCAGATCGCGCTGGATCTCAGCCCCGACGGTCAGCTGATCTTGCGTGAGCGTGAAGGGCAGCTGAGCCGCGAACTCGGCCGAAAAACGGCCGGGGGTACGCGACGTGGCGGGTTCGCCGCGACGCTGGGCGCGCTGTCGCAACAGTGCGGACTGCAACACGAACGCCTCCTGGAAGCGGAGGGCGTCGTGCGCGCGGTGCCAGTCAGCTTCCGTCGCGGGGCGGTGCACGAGCTCGAGCGCGCGACCAGCGTCCACGAGGTTGCGCTCGCGCCGAATCGCGACGGGCACCGGATCAGCGAGCACCGGGCCGCTCGCCACCAGGTTGAGGAGTACCTCCATCGCCTTCGCCACCTGCCAGCTCGCCATTGTTGAGGTCGCCGGGTAGATCGGGATCGGCTGCTCGGCCCATCCCTTCGCCACGGCCGGATCGACAGAGCTGGAGTCGAGCGCCGGGGCGGACGCGTCATCCGGATCGAAGAGTTCGTAGTCGGGATGCGCCAGCTGACGCGCGCCCCGGTATTCACCCACCTTGCCCGCGAAGATGCCCCGCATACCGGGGCGCAGCTCCTTCGACCGCCAGGCCTGGTTGAAGAAGGTGAGTGTCAGGTGCGCGCGGCCGTCGCTGATGACGACCTCGAGGATGCTGCCGCGCTTTGCCCGCATCGGTCGCTCGGTGACGCTGCGCACCTCGGCGACGATCGTGACACTCTCGTCCAGTTTCAGCTCGCTGAGCGCGGTGAGCTCGCCACGCCGGGCGTAGCGGCGCGGGTAGTGCGACAGAAGGTCGCCGACCGTTGCGTAGCCGAACGCCTTCTCGATCGCCTTCGCTGTGCGTCCGCCGATGGCGGTCGACAGGCGCACCTCGAGGGGGTCGTGATCGGGGTCAGCGCTGGGCAGAGACGGCACGCCTCGAGGCTACCCGGGGAAGGCGACGCGGCCGAGGGCCC
>JAYWDH010000092.1:0-1836 GCA_043779945.1 Microbacteriaceae bacterium | reverse complement strand
GCGCCTGCACGTAGTTGAACTGCACCGTGGTGCCGAGCTTTTGGCCACTCGGGTCGGTGTATGCCTTTGTGAGGGTCAGGTCGACGCGCTGTTCGCTGTCGTAGATCTTGACTGTCTTCACCCCGTTGTCGCCGAGGAGGCCGAGGCCTTCCTCCGTGGTGATCTGTCGGGAGCCCGAGCCGGTGAGCAGGCTGAACCCGATCCAGAGCGCGAGAACACCCAAAACGATGTACACCAGTGGGCCACGAAGAATGCGCTTGAAGTCCATAGTCGCTCGGGCACCGAGCCCGATTCCTCCCTCAGAAAACTTGAATGTCAGGTTACCGCGCGTTCCCTTGGCGCCGTCTGGATGTTCGCCTCGGGAGTAACCCCGTTCAGGAGTACACGTGCGGGGCCAGGACGGCCACCGCTCGGAGATTGCGGTAGCGCTCTGAGTAGTCGAGGCCGTAGCCCACGACGAAGGCGTTCGGGATGGCGAAGCCGACGTACTTCGCGTCGATGTGCACCTTCTCCGCCTCCGGCTTGCGCAGCAGGGCACAGATCTCGAGGGATGCCGGATTGCGGCTCTCGAGGTTGGCCTTCAGCCAGGAGAGGGTGAGGCCAGAATCCACAATGTCTTCGACGATGAGCACGTTGCGTCCTGCGAGGTCGGTGTCGAGGTCTTTGACGATGCGCACCACGCCGCTCGACTCGGTGCTGTTTCCGTAGCTGGAGACCGCCATCCAGTCCATCTCGACGTCGCGCTTCAGTTCGCGGGCCAGGTCGGCCATCACCATGACCGCGCCGCGCAGCACGCCGACGAGCAGGAGGTCACGGCCCGCATAGTCGATCTCAATCTGGCGGCAGAGCTCCGCGATCCGGTTGTGGATCTGCTGCTCGGTGTAGAGGATCTCGCTCAGATCGCCCTCGACATCACGCGGTTCCATCAGTGCCTCTCGCTTCGAAGTGGAGTCGTCCGCCTCGCCGGACCACCCTAACGCCCGGCAGGTCGACACTGTCCTGGCCGTGCCAGTCGGTCACCAGCCGTGCCACTTCGAGGGTTTGGGCTCGACTCAGTGCGACGCCGAACTCGCTCGACACGGCGAGCCGGATCAGCCGCTGCCGCAGGGCGGGTGGGTTGGTGGTGAGGGCGGGTACGTCGAGCGAGATCCCCGCCTCGACGTGGTCGGCGAGGTCTTCGACGAGCTCATCGGCGAAGGTGTCGAGCGCGTCGCTGTCTTCCCGCAACTGCTCGGCTGTGCGGGCAAGTGCCTCGGCGACGCCCGGGCCGAGTTCCCGCTCAAGCAACGGCAGCACTGACATGCGCACGCGCACGCGGGCGAAGGCCGGGTCGGCGTTCTGCGGGTCGGTCCAGGGCTCGAGGCCGGCGTCGGCGCAGGCCTGCACAGTGGTCGCGCGCCGGATACCTAGCAGCGGCCGCCGGTATCGGCCGCGAACGGCAGCCATCCCCTGCAGACTCGCGGCCCCGCTGCCGCGGGCCAGCCCGAGCAGCACGGTCTCGGCCTGGTCGTCGAGGGTGTGGGCCAGGAACACCGCGGCAGCGCCGAACTCCGACGCAGCGCGCTCGAGAGCCGCGTAGCGTGCCGCGCGGGCCGCGGCCTCCGGTCCCCCGGTAGCCGCGACGACGACGCGCTCGATGAGCACGGGGGCGAGTCCGAGGTCGCGGGCCTGCTGCGCAGCGCGGGCTGCGACATCCGCCGAGCCGTTCTGCAGCCCGTGGTCAACGACGACGGCGCCCGCACGGAGGCCGGCACGTGGCGCCTCGAAGGCGACGGCGGCGGCCAGCGCGAGCGAATCCGGGCCGCCGCTGAGGGCGACGAGCACCAGGGGCTGAGT
>JAYWDH010000091.1:0-14940 GCA_043779945.1 Microbacteriaceae bacterium | reverse complement strand
CTCGCAATTCGTCGCGGATCCGTTCGAAGTAGACGATGAAGGAGTCCGCCGTAAATCCGATGGCGACGATCAAGCCCGCCACGCCCGACAGCGAGAGTCGATATCCGTTCTGCCAGGAGAGGAAGTTGATGACTTCGTAGGTAAGCAGAGCCGCGACTACCAACGATGCGATCGTCACCAGACCGAGCAGTCGGTACTGGAACAGCGAATAGAGGATGACTAAGAGCAGGCCGATGCCACCCGCGATAAGACCGTTCTGCAGCTGGCTCTTTCCGAGAGTTGCGGCGATAGAGTTGCGGCTCTCGACCTTGAAGCCGATCGGCAGGGCACCAAATTTGAGCTGGTCTGCTAGCGAAGTCGCCGTCTTCTGGTTGAAGTTGCCGGTGATCTGGGCCTTGCCGTCGGCGATTGCCGCCTGCATGACAGGAGCCGAGATCACCTTGCCGTCCAGAACGATGGCGAACTGGTTGCGCGGCGGTGACAAAGGCACGAGCCGAGTGGAGATTTTCGCGAAATCATTGGTTCCCTGGCCGTTGAAGACGAGGTTAACGGCCCACTGACCTGTCGACACTCCCTGGCTCGAGGTCACCGTGCTCGCGGTGGCGTTGGCGATCGTCTCACCGGCCACCTCCACCGGGCCAAGAAGGTAGGTCTGGGCTCCGGCGTCGTCGCAGGTAATCAACGGCTGATTGGCGGGGGCGACATTGGTATCGACGCTCGATAACGTCGAGCACTTGAAGTTAGTGAACTTGTCCTGCAGCGCCGGTGTCACGTAGCTGAGGTCGCTGCCGTCCGTCGGCTTCGCGGTCGGCGTGCTGTTCAGCGTCGGAGTCGGAGTCGGAGTCGGAGTCGAGGTTGCGATCGCGCCGGTGCTCGGCGTCGCGGACGGCGAGGCGGTCGACGAGGACGGAGTTCCCGTCACAAGGACCGCCCGGAAGTCCAGCTTCGCCGACGCCTGGATTCGCTTCAGCGTCGCCTCGTCCGGCACTCCGGGGAGGGAAACCACAATGTTGTTGACGCCCTGCGTGCTGATCTCCGCTTCGGAGACACCCGCGGCGTCCACGCGCTGGCGGATGATCGACACCGCCTGAGTGAGCTGGTCGCTCGAGACCGTCTGCCCGGTCCCCAGCTGCGGGGTCAGGATGATCTCGGTGCCGCCCTGCAGGTCGAGACCAAGCTGCGGCGCGAGTTTCCACCCCCAAAATAGCGTCCCCGCTCCGAGCAGCACCCCCAGGAGCACGACGATGGCGAGGAGCCAAGCCAGCGATCTCACAGCCTTGCTGGCCGGGGTCGTCGATCTCGTTGCCACGTGGCGACTCTGCTTTCTGTACGGTGGGTGCGGTGCTGAGCGAGAGGATCGTGTCCGGTATTCGGACCCGCGCTCGCCAACCGACCCGGGTATCTCGGGTCAGCAACCAACAATAACGGCTACTCGGCGACCTTCTTGCGCGAGGCACGCTTCGGCTTCTCGTCGACGCGCTCACCGTACTGCGGGTCACCGGCAGGAACCGCGTGATCCTCGTTGATTTCGCCGGAAGGCACTTCTGCCTCCTCGGCCGCTGGCTGCTCGATAACTTCTTCCTCGGCAACTACCGGGTCGATCACGCGCGAGATCGTCTGACGGTGCACGCGCAGTTTCGTGCCAGGCGTGCTCTCGATGATCGCCTCGTTCTTCTCGTCATCGATCGAGATCAGCGTGCCGTAGATGCCGTGCTGGGTCATCACCTCAGCACCAGGAACGAACTTGTTCTGCAGCTTCTCGGCGTCGCGCTTGCGCTTGCGGGAGTTGCGGAACATGAAGATGACCATGACGGCCAGCAGCACCACGAGGCCGATCGTCAGCGGATCGATACCCGTGCTGGTCGCAGCGGCAGCATGCACGATGGTCGGGACGTGAGACATGAGGAGGGGAAACCTTCCAGATTCGGGGAAAGACGGGCTCCAACCTAGGCAGTCAGGCTGAGCAACTCCCAAGAATCATACTTCCTCGAACAGCGCACCGGAGGCGGCACGGCTGATGCCGAGGTGGTCCCAGGCCCGCCGAGTCGCGACCCGGCCGCGCGGCGTGCGCGTCAGCATCCCGATCCTGACCAGGAACGGCTCGACGACCGATTCGATCGTCTCCGGTTCCTCGCCGACCGAGACAGCAAGGGTATTGAGGCCGACCGGTCCCCCGTCGAAACGGGTGACGATCATCTCGAGCACCGCGCGGTCGAGCCGGTCCAGACCGATTGGGTCGACGTCATAGAGCTCGAGAGCGGCATTCACGGCAGCCATTCCGGCTCCCCCACCTCGCACAATTGCGTAGTCGCGCACCCGCCGCAGGAGCCGGTTGGCGATGCGCGGAGTTCCCCTGCTGCGCGATGCGATCTCAAGGCGAGCATCCGCCGGGATATCGAGCTCGAGCAGCCGCGCGGCGCGTGCCAGCACCTGCTCGAGCTCGATGTCGTCGTAGAACTCGAGGTTCGCGGTGAATCCGAAGCGATCACGCAGCGGATTCGGCAACAGCCCGGATCGGGTTGTCGCACCGACCAGGGTGAAAGGCGCCAGATCGAGCGGAATACTGGTGGCGCCCGCTCCCTTGCCGACCATGATGTCGATCCGGAAGTCCTCCATCGCGAGGTAAAGCATTTCCTCGGCGGAGCGCGCCATGCGATGGATCTCATCGATGAAGAGCACTTCGCCGGGCACCAGGCTCGAGAGCAGGGCCGCCAAGTCTCCGGCGTGCTGGATCGCGGGTCCACTCGACATCCGCAGGGGCCGGTTCGACTCGAAGGCGACGATCATTGCGAGCGTGGTCTTGCCCAGCCCGGGCGGGCCGGCCAGCAGAATGTGATCCGGGGTCCGGTTCTGGAGAGCCGCGGCATCCAGAAGCAGCTGCAGTTGACCGCGCACCTTCGACTGACCCACGAACTCGGCGAGAGAGCGCGGGCGGAGGGCACCCTCGAAGGCAAGCTCGGTCTCGGACTCGGGAGTGGGCTTGATCACGAGGTCGATCGGATCGAGCGCGTCGCTCACGAGCCCGCTCCTGTCCGCTGCGGACCGAGCCGAGCCAGCGCGAGCCGGAGCAGAGCCTGCACGGAGCTGCGTTCCTCGGTGCTGGCCTCACCACGAGCTCCCTCGACGGCCTGCGCGGCGATCCGGTCATTCCAGCCGAGGCCGACGAGTGCGCCGATGACGCTGCTGGTCACTGTGCCCAGAGCGCCGTCGCTGGTCGAGCTTGTCGAGGCCGGTCCGGCCGGCGTAATCACCTTTCCGGCCAGCGAAACGGTGATGAGCTTGGCGGTCTTCGGCCCGATTCCCGACACTTTGCGGAACGGCGCGTCGTCTTCTGTGGCCACCGCGTGCGCAATCTGCGTCGGCGTCAGGGTCGCCAGAACGCCCAGCGCGGATTTCGGCCCAACGCCGGAGACGCCGCGGAGCAGATCGAACGCCGTCAGCTCGTCGGGCGTCGCGAAGCCGAACAGGCTGAGGTCGTCTTCACGCACGATCAACGCGGTGAACAGCATCGCCTCCTGCCCGATTCGCAGGCTGAGACCGTGTTGCGGGGTCAGCTGGATGCCGAGCCCGACGCCACCGACCTCGATTACTGCGACCGTGCCAGACACCATGAGCACTGTCCCTCGGACCGAGGCGATCATCGCGCGCGCACCGCCTTGCGTTCGGCCTCGCGCCAAGCGCGCAGAGCGGGCGTTTCAGAACGACCGGATGCAGCAGCTGCAACCCCGACCTCGGCGCGCCAGGCGTGACAGATCGCCAGAGCGAGTGCGTCCGCAGCATCCGCCGGCCTCGGAATCGCAGCCAACCCAAGCACGCGTGCCACCATCGTGCCGACCTGCGCTTTCTCGGCGGCGCCGTATCCAGTAATCGCCGCCTTGACCTCGCTGGGGGTGTGCAGGCCGACCACGAGACCGAACTCGGCACCCAGTGCCAGCGCGATTCCGCTCGCCTGGGCGGTCCCCATCACCGTGCGGAGATTGTGCTGCGCAAACACGCGCTCGACGGCCATGGCCGTCGGCCGGTGCTCGTCCAGTGCGAGGCGGATACCGCGGGAAACCGCAAGCAGTCGCTGCTCAAGCGCCATGGCTGGCGGCGTCTGGATCACGCCGACGTAGACGAGGGTGGCACGCCGGTCGGCAGCGACATCCACGATGCCGATGCCACAGCGGGTCAGCCCCGGGTCGACACCGAGTACACGCATGCTCATGACCTTACTGGGGACATTCGCACATGTGTTCGAACCGGGGGTGCGTGTCGCCGGGGCTATTCGTCGTCGTCGTCGTCGAGCTGCGCTTGCACCTCTGCTGGCACCTCGTAGTTGCTGAAGATGTTTTGCACGTCGTCGCTCTCTTCGAGCGCATCGATGAGCTTGAACACCTTGCGGGCGGTCTCGATGTCAACCTCGACGTGCAGGTTCGGCACGAACTCCGCCTCGGCCGAGTCATAGTCGATGCCGGCGTCCACCAGGGCACTACGAGCTGCGACAAGCTGCGACGGATCGGTAATCACTTCGAAGCCGCCACCATGGTCGGCCACCTCTTCGGCACCGGCATCCAGGACGGCCATCAGGATGTCGTCCTCGGTAACCGCGTCGGTTTTGGTGATCGAGATAACGCCTTTGCGACTGAAGTTGTACGCGACGCTGCCCGGGTCGGCCATCGTGCCGCCGTTGCGGTTCATCAGCGTGCGGACTTCGGCGGCCGCGCGGTTCTTGTTGTCGGTCAGGCACTCGATCAGGAGGGCGACGCCGTTGGGGCCGTAGCCCTCGTAGATGATCGTCTGGTAGTCGACCGACTCGCCACTCAGCCCAGCACCACGTTTGACGGCACGGTCGATGTTGTCGTTGGGGACCGAGGTCTTCTTGGCCTTCTGAATGGCGTCGACGAGCGTCGGATTGCCCGAGAGGTCAGCCCCTCCCATCTTGGCGGCGACCTCGATGTTCTTGATGAGCTTCGCGAACGACTTCGCGCGCCGGCCATCGATGACGGCCTTCTTGTGCTTCGTCGTTGCCCACTTGGAATGACCGCTCACGGTGCCCCTTCTCCCTGTGACAGAATCTGCCCATTCTAGCCAGCGCCCGCGATCCGCTCCCCCGGATAGGCTCGGCTGGTGGTTTCGCGCTGGTTCCGGATCTCGTTCGCGGAGAACGCGCTGCGCCGTTTCGCCGCCGAGCGCGGCATATCGCCGGACAGCCTGCACGCGCCGGATGCCGTGGCGCTGTCGATAGCGTTCTACCAGTCCATGCGAGCCCAGCACGCCCTGATCGGTAACGAGGGCGACGGGCTGCTTTGGCAGTGGGGCCCGGACGCCGATGCCGAACGCTTCACGATCGACCTAACCCGCCAACTCGTGCGCGAGGACGCCGACCCGATCACCCAGCTTTGCCTGACGCTTTGCTACCGCTGGACTCCCGTCCGACGACTCCTCGGCCGCGGTCACGCCTGGTGCTTCACTCCGACGGCGGCCGAAGCGTTCGGGCGCGACATCCGTGCCTCGTCCGCGTATCGCGCGATCGCGTCGGCTTCCCCCGTGAGCGTAACGATTCGCACCGAAGTCCTCTAACCCTCGCCTGCTCTTCGGCCAGACCGTCGATGTTGCGAAATGCAGGAGCCGATGTGACAGAAGTGCACTGCTGAGGCCTCGATGCCACTCCAGCCCCATCTACTCCTGCATTTCGGAAGCGGGGCGGCGTGCGGCGTTCAAACTCGCAACATCGTTGTTCGGCTCGAAGTCACGCCTCGGCGCGCACCGATTCGAGGAACCGCGCGTGGAAGCGGTAGTCGTCGGTCATCTCCGGGTGGAACGAGGTACCGAGCAGGTTGCCCTGTTCCACGGCAACCACACGGCCGTCGGGCATAGTCGCGAGCGCGTGAGCGCGCGGTCCGACGCTCTCGACCACTGGAGCGCGGATGAACAAAGCGTGCACCGCAGGCTCGCCAAGCTCGGGGATCACGAGGTCGGTCTCGAAAGAGTCCAGCTGGTTGCCGAACGCGTTCCGGCGCACCGCGATATCGAAACCGCCGAGGCTCTGTTGACCGTTGCTGGCATCCAGAACCGTGTTGGCGAGCAGGATCAGGCCAGCGCAGGTCCCGTAGACCGGCATCCCTGACGCGATCCGAGCCTTCAGCGGTTCGGCAAGCCCGACCAGCCGGCTCAGCTTGTCCATCACGCTCGACTCGCCGCCCGGGATGACCAGACCGTCAATCGCATCGAGTTCGCTCTCACGGCGCACCGGGATCGCGTCCGCACCGAGTCCACGCAACACCATCAGATGCTCACGAAAGTCGCCCTGCAGGGCGAGTACACCGACCTGCGGCCGAGCAGAACTGCGCGTGCCGCTACCAGCCACGATCGGCGAGGCGGTGCGGTGCGGGGATATCAGCGACGTTGATGCCTACCATCGCCTCGCCGAGTCCGCGAGATGCCGCCGCGACGACTGAGGGGTCATCGAAGAAGGTGGTGGCCTTCACGATCGCCGCCGCGCGCGCCTCGGGATTGCCAGACTTGAACACGCCGGAGCCCACGAAGACGCCGTCCGCACCGAGCTGCATCATGAGCGCAGCGTCGGCCGGGGTGGCGACACCTCCAGCCGTGAAGAGCACGACGGGCAGCCTGCCGCTCGACGCGATCTCGGCCACCAGATCGTACGGCGCCTGCAGTTCCTTGGCGGCGACGTACAGCTCCTCTTTCGACCTCGCCTTGAGCGCGTTGATCTCGCCGAGGATGGTGCGGATGTGCTTCGTCGCCTCCGAGACGTCGCCGGTGCCGGCCTCGCCTTTGGAACGGATCATCGCGGCGCCCTCGGTGATGCGCCGCAGCGCTTCGCCCAGGTTGGTGGCCCCGCAGACGAACGGCACCGTGAAGGGCCACTTGTCGATGTGGTTTACGTAGTCGGCGGGCGACAGTACTTCGGACTCGTCGATGAAATCGACGCCGAGAGACTGCAGAACCTGCGCCTCGACGAAGTGGCCGATGCGAGCCTTCGCCATGACCGGGATGGACACCTCGGCGATGATCGAGTCGATGAGGTCGGGGTCGCTCATGCGCGCGACGCCACCCTGGGCGCGGATGTCGGCCGGCACACGCTCCAGCGCCATGACGGCCACGGCTCCCGCGTCTTCGGCGATACGGGCTTGCGCGGCGGTGACGACATCCATGATGACGCCGCCCTTGAGCATTTCCGCCAGTCCGCGCTTCACGCGGCTCGTGCCCAGGTCTGCGGTGGTGCTGCTCTCGCTCATAGTGCTGATCATACTTTCCGGATGTGGGTGCTTGCTGTGGCCACCTGCGGATGCGTGGCCCCGTGAAAGTCGCTCAGGCCGGCCAAGCCGCCGCGACCTCGTCGCGCACTTCGCCGAGCAGTCGTGGTACCGCTTTGGTCCGGGCAATGATCGGGAAGAAGTTCGCGTCGGCCGCCCATCTGGGCACCACGTGTTGGTGCAGGTGCGCCGAGATGCCAGCGCCCGCGATCGCACCCTGATTCATCCCGATGTTGTAGCCGTCCGCGTGAGATGTTAGCGTCAGGACTCGCATGGCCGTCTGCGTCAGGCTGGCGATCTCAGCCACCTCCGCGTCGGTCGACTTGTCGTACATCGCAACATGGCGATACGGCACGACCAGCAGATGACCGCTGTTGTAGGGGAAGAGGTTGAGCAACACATAAGCCGACTCGCCCCGGTGCACGATCAGCGCCTGCTCGTCGCTCAGGCTCGGCGCCGCACAGAACACGCACTCGTCGCCGGGCGCTGCGCTGCCTTTCTCGATGTAGGCGATGCGGTGGGGTGTCCACAAGCGTGCGAAGCCGTCAGGCACTGCGGCGAAGTTGCGGCTCGATTCGACCTCACTATCGGGGTAGTCGGTTCCGTCGTAATCGCGCACTGTTAGACCTGCGCCTTGGTTGCGATCGCGTCTTTGATTCGCCGGATAGCCTCGTCGAGGGAGAGCCCGTTCTCCTGGGTTCCGTCGCGGAAGCGGAAGCTGACCGTGCCGGAAGCACGGTCCTGCTCCCCCGCGATCAACATGAAGGGGACCTTGGACTGGGTGTGCGTGCGGATCTTCTTCTGCATCCGATCGTCGCTGCTGTCGAGCTGGGCGCGCACGCCGTCAGACTTCAGCGCGGCGATGATCTCGCCCAGGTAACTTTCGTACTCCTCGGCAACCGGAATGCCGACTACCTGCACCGGTGAGAGCCAGACCGGGAACGCTCCGGCGTAATGCTCGAGAAGGATCGCGAAGAAGCGCTCGATCGACCCAAGCAACGCGCGATGGATCATCACCGGCTGCTGCAGGGTCCCGTCGTTCGCGGCGTACTTGAGTTCGAAGAGCTCCGGCTGGTTGAAGTCGAGCTGCACGGTTGAGAGCTGCCAGGTGCGGCCGATCGCGTCGCGGGCCTGCACCGAGATCTTCGGCCCATAGAAAGCGGCACCGCCCGGATCGGCGACCAGCTCGAGGCCGGACTCCACAGCGACCTGACGCAGAGTCTCCGTCGCCGCTTCCCACAGCTCGTCGCTGCCGACGGACTTCTCGGGGTCGCGGGTGGACAGCTCGAGGTAGAAGTCGGTGAGCCCGTAACCGCGCAGCGTCTCGAGCACGAACTCAAGTTGGCTGGTGATCTCGCCCTTCACCTGCTCGGGCGTCACATAGATGTGGGCGTCGTCCTGGGTCAGGCCGCGCACCCTGGTGAGCCCGGCGAGGACGCCGCTTTTCTCGTAGCGGTAGACGGTCCCAAACTCGGCGAGGCGCAGCGGCAGCTCGCGATAGCTGCGTCCGCGGGCGCGGAAGATCAGGTTGTGCATCGGACAGTTCATGGGCTTCAGGTAATAGTCCTGGCCCTGTTTGGTGACGTTACCCTCGGCATCCACTTCCTCGTCCAGGTGCATCGGGGGAAACATCCCCTCCTTGTACCAGGTGAGGTGCTGGCTGATCTCGTAGAGGTGCCCTTTGGTGATGTGCGGGGTGTTGACCAGCTCGTAGTCGTAGGCAATCAGCCGCTGCCGCATGTAGTTCTCGATCTCGGCCCGGATGATTCCCCCCTTGGGGTGGAACACCGCCAGCCCCGATCCGATCTCCTCGGGGAACGAGAAGAGGTCGAGTTCGGCACCGAGCTTGCGGTGGTCGCGCTTGGCGGCTTCCTCGAGACGAGACTGGTACGCGCGCAGTTCGTCCTTGGTTGGCCACGCGGTGCCGTAGATGCGCTGCAGCTGCTTGTTCTTCTCCGAGCCCCGCCAGTACGCGGCTGCGACACGCATCAGCGCGTATCCGCCCCGGATCGGCTGCGTACTCGGTAGGTGCGGGCCGCGGCACAGATCTTTCCAAATCACCTCGCCGGATGCTGGGTCGACGTTGTCGTAGATGGTCAGCTCGGCGCCGCCCACCTCGACGCTCTCGCCCGCCTCGAACTGCGCTGTGCCGGTGATCGAGCCTGTCGAGACCTGCCCCTTGAGTCCGATCAACTCGAGCTTGTACGGCTCGTTCGCGAGTTCAGCGCGTGCTTCGTCTTCGGTCACCACCCGGCGCACGAAGCGCTGACCGGACTTGATGATGCGCTCCATCTCTTTCTCGATGGCCTTCAGGTCATCGAGTGTGAAGGGGGTCTCGACATCGAAGTCGTAGTAAAAGCCGTCGGTGACCGGCGGACCGATGCCGAGCCTGGCATCCGGATTGATCGCCTGCACAGCCTGCGCCATGACGTGGGTGGCCGAGTGACGGAGGATGTTCAATCCGTCCGGTGACCCGATCGTCACGGCCTCGACGGTGTCGGCGTTCGTGACCGTTGTCGCCTTGTCCTTCAACTCACCGTTGACGCGTAAGGCGACGACGGAGCGATCGGGGAACAGTTCGAAACCGGTCTGGGCGCTCACTCGACCTACTGTACTTGCGTGCCGGAGGGGCCGCGGTCAGCGTGGGAAAGCGTGGAACACGGCCTGCAGCGTGTCCATCCACTGCAGCACGATGTCGCGATTAAAGGCGGTGCCCCATGCGATGACGATCTGCAGGACGGCCACGAGATCCATCAGCACCACGGTGATGAACTCACGTCGGGTCGGAACCAGGGCGATGGCCATCATGGTCATCAGCAGGAAGGTGTTGCCAGCCGAGCCTGCCGGGATCAGACCAATGACGTAGCCGCCGAGGATCGCCAGGAACACCAGGGTTGACACCAGGATCGATCCGGGCTGACGCACGATGAGCGCGATGACCCACGCACTCAACACAGATGCCACCAGCAGCCAGCCACTGGGCGTGCCGAACAGTTGGCCAACGGCCACGAAACGCTCGGGGGCACCCGCGACCACGCGAGCGCCGACAGTGCCGAGCGGGCCGCCGATGAAGATCCAGTTCAGCCCCATGATCGCGCCGATCGCCGCGAGCGATGGAAAGACGATAACGAGCACGTTGGCGCCTCGCGCACCGGGCTGGTGACGACGGCCGAGCCGGAGGAAAGGAGCAGCGGATGCCGCGGTCAGCACGTAGAGGAATCCGCTGAGATCCGACAGCACCGCCAGCATCAGGAACAGTCCGGCGCGGAAGCCCGACTGCGTATTGCGCCAGGCGACAAAACGGACCATGTCGGCGATCCCGAGACCAAAGAAGGCGAGCCCAAGGAACGCGGCGAAGTTCTCGGTCGCGGTGTAGGCGAACAGCGGATTCGCCGCGAGGGCGAGCATCAGGATCACGGTGGTCCCGGTATGGAACCGCCGCTGCACCATGATCTCGAGGATCTTCTGCAGGAAGACGCCAGCGATCAGCGCGCCCGCGACGGCTAGTCCGATCTGCCCTCCGGGGATCGCCGCGGCCAGCAACGTCGACAGCGGCGGGAAGATGTCGCCGACCCAGGTGATGTCTGCCCGGTTCCAGTCGATCCGCGCGATGTGCTGAAGCAGGGCGTGGTTCGGTGTGACTAGAGCCGCATTCACCGGGCTATAGCTAGCCGCCCAGACGACGAGCAGGTACGGAATTGAGAACAGAGCGCGCAGAATCCATTTGGCGATCGGGTCGCGCGGGAACGCGTCCAGCTGCGTTCGCGAGGTACGAAGAGCGCTGCGATTGCGCACCCTCGCGGGTAGCTCCATTAGCTGGCTCATCGGGACTTCTCGGCTGGCTCGGGGATGAAGTCGGGCGCCCCCGAGGCGTGCCCGGTCAGCCCGTGCTCGGTCTTCTCCCAATAGTGCGGCTTGGTGATGAGCTGCCAGAGGCCCTTGTAGGAGGCGATCGAGTGCAGGATCCAATAGATCGGATTCAGCAACGCCCAGAGCGTCAGGTTGAAGGTGCCGCGTTTGTATGGGCCCATCATCGACAGGTAGACCATCACCGAGTTACCGATGACGAAGTTGATCAAGCAGATCCAGAGCAGCCAGACCGGGAAGAACTGGCTCAACACGTTAGCGGGAATGAAAATCGTGATCAGCGTCACCAGGTAGAGCGGTAGTACCCCGAGGAAGGTCGCTGGCGTTCCACCGATCAGCAGCGCGAAGCTGAGGAAGCGGCGCAGCCCGATCTCGCGGATCAGTTGCCGCGGCCGACGAGCGTGCACCAGCGTTGTCTGCATGTAGCCCTTGATCCAGCGGCTGCGCTGCCGGATGAAGTTCGGGATCGACGTGTTGGCCTCTTCCATCGTCGTCGAGTTGATGACGCCAACCCGGTAGCCGAGTGCGCTGGCCCGGATGCCGAGGTCGGCATCCTCTGTCACGTTGTACGGGTCCCAGCCCCCGAGCTCAAGGAGCGCCGATGTGCGGAAGTGGTTGGACGTGCCGCCCAGCGGGATCGGCAGGTCCGCAGCATCCAGGCCCGCCAACACGTAGTCGAACCAGTAGCTGTATTCGAGGGTGAACATGCGGGTCAGCACGTTCTCGTCGGCGTTGAAGTAGTTCAGCGAGGCCTGAACACATACGGTCTTATCGCCGCCGCGGCGGAACGCGAGGTAGGCCTTCTTGAGCTGGTCGGGATCGGGGGTGTCTTCGGCGTCATAGATGACGAGGTACTCGCCCGTGGCGAAGAACAGGCCAACGTTGCAGGCGCGCGGCTTGGTCTGCGGGCTCCCCTTCGGGATGGTCACGACGTGGAAGTTGGCGGGTGGCGAGGCTTTGGCGAGGGCGTCCCGGGTGAGGGTGTCCTCCTCCTCGATCAGGATGAGCACTTCGAGCTTCTCAGCCGGCCAATCGATCGCGCCGAGGTTGCCTACGAGCCGGCCTACGATGTTCGCCTCTCGGAAAACCGGAACGAGCACCGTGTAAATCGGTAGTTCGGAATCGTCGACGGCGGCGACCTGCTCGGCCGTCACCCGTTCGACGACGTCGTACTTGGCGCCACGCATCGCAACCAGGAACTTGAACGTCGTGCCGGCGAGGAAGACGACGCTGACGATCGTGAGGAGCGCGATGACCACGGCCGATGGCCAGAGCATGAGCGAGATCAGTCCAACCGCGAGGAGGGCGATAAATCCGTTGCGCTGCCCCGCTGAAACCACCAGGCGAGCCGACAGAGCCGGGTTCTGGCGAAAGAGCTCGTTGGCCGCTTCATCCGCGATTTCGGCCTGAAAGACCCGCAGGACCAGGTTTCGGATGTCCCACGAGGTGGCAACGCCGTAGGAGACGGGTAGACCGAGGGTGCGTTCGATGTGCTCGCTGCGCTCGGTATCGGGTATGCGCGAGGTGGCGACCAGGATGCTGCCGTCCGCGAGGCGTCGGATTGGCATCCAGTTCTCGGCGATCATCATCTGCCCCGACCAGCGGTGCATCAGGGCACCGTCGTGCTTGGTCGAGTTGAGGTCCAGCACTGGGAGGCCCCAGGCGCGCGCCATCAGCGAACGCAGGGCGTCGGGCGTCACGATCCCCTGGCTCACCAGGATGTCGTCGATGTGCGATCCGGTGCGGGCCTTCGCGGCTCGCGCGAACGAGAGATCGTCTTCTGAAATCAGCCCCGATTGGAGCAGCAGCTCCGCAAACGCGACGCTCTGAACCGAGGGCACTCCCACCTGTGCCATTTCTCCATCGTGGCGCCCCGGGGGTAGACCGGTAAGTCCCCAAGGTGGGGACGCCGGTGTTTTCGCTCAGACGGTTCCGACGGCCGTCCAGGCGGATGCCGCGATCGTGAATGACGCGGATGGCAGGCTCTTCTCGCACCTGCGCTTGAGTTCCCCACGCGCGTCGTCGCTGAGTCCCTGGACATAGGCACCGGCGGGCCCCACCCGGAGGGTGAACGGCTCCCACCACTGCTCGAACGACTCGAAGTCGACGCGCACGGTCAACGCCGTCGACCGGATGTCGCGCAGTCCCGCCGCGCGGAACAGCTCGGCGAGCTGCCCCTGCCGCACGCCCGCCAGGCCCGACTCATCGTCGACTCCGGGATCCAGCGTGCGAGCCATCTTCCAGAAGGGCGACAGCGCGCCGGTGTCGCCACCGTAGTCCCAGACGCAGGCCGCAATCGTGCCGCCGGTCTTCGTGACCCGCGCCATCTCGGTGATCCCGGCGACGGGGTTGCTCATGAAATGCACCACCAGTTCGGCGAGGGCAACGTCGAAGCTGTTGTCGTCAAACGGGATGGCCTCGGCACTGGCCAGCCGGATGTCCACCCCTGGCAGGCGGGTACGCGCGGCATCGACAAATGGTTCGGACGGGTCGAGCGCTGCCACGTGTTCGGGGCCGAGCCGCTCGACCAGCACGGCGCTGAGGGCTCCTGGGCCGCATCCGACGTCGAGAGCGGTCTGACCGGGCGCGACACCCGCGTAATCGGCGAGCTCAACCGCGAGCAACTCGGAGTAACGCCCGATGAATCGCCAGTACGCGTCGGCACCCACGTGGAAGCTCATGCCGCGAGGATAGCGCGCACGCAACTAGCCGTTGGAGTCAATCCAGAGCGCGGCATTGACGCGCGCGAGCCGGTTGACGACGCCAGTTGAGATCGTCTCCGAGCCCGGGTCGAAGGTATAGAAGGCACGAACCCGCACCTCCGGGTGATGCAGTTCATCGGGATCGACCCCGGAGACATCAAGTCGATTGAGCGCCTCGTTGACACCCTCGTCGAGAAGGTAGGCTCGCGTCTCCGGATCGTCTTCCTCGAAGTCCGCCTTGTGGATGACGTACATGAAGTCGTCGCCTGCTCGCTGGGAGCCGGGGCGACCCGGGAAACCCGCCAACGCCGGGATCGGATGCTCAGAGAGGACGGTCAAGCTGAAGATGACCCGTGCGGGAGTCTCGTCGTAGTCACCCTCCACAGCGTCCACTATGGCAGCGAGACGAACGCGCGTCTGTCCCGCAATCGGGGCGGTGAGGGTAGCCGTTCCCCGAGTCGCACAGCTTCAAGGTGGGCGATACTGGGATCGAACCAGTGACCTCTTCCGTGTCAGGGAAGCGCGCTACCGCTGCGCCAATCGCCCGAAGCCGGCGGACCGGATGCGGTGAGTGAGGTGGCGACGGGATTCGAACCCGTGTGCACGGCTTTGCAGGCCGCTGCCTCGCCTCTCGGCCACGCCACCAGGTGTGCGGTCCTGTGGTACTCGAACCGTAAGACTTCACTCGAGCGGATGACGAGATTCGAACTCGCGACCCTCACCTTGGCAAGGTGATGCGCTACCACTGCGCCACATCCGCATATCACTCCCGTTGCCGGGTGCTTGGTTGACTCTAGCCGATCCCTGCACGCGTTCCAAACCGTATGACAGCGGCGAGCCGCGGACGCCCCACGCAGTTCGGGAGGCCTCCCCCCGGTGTGGCAAGATGGTCGCAGTCGGGCGATTGGC
Organism: Microbacteriaceae bacterium; assembly: GCA_043779945.1. GTDB lineage: Bacteria > Actinomycetota > Actinomycetes > Actinomycetales > Microbacteriaceae > Lysinimonas. The sequence continues at coordinate 203 of JAYWDH010000091.1, read as the reverse complement.
GCAGTTGGTAGCGCGCTTCCTTCACACGGAAGAGGTCATCGGTTCGAGTCCGGTATCGCCCACCATCGCGTCACTCGAGATGCGGTAGTTGTGCTTCATGCAGAGGCCGCGGTCGGTGAGATGGGCTCCGCTCCTCAACCCTAAGCTGGAATCATGCCGAGCCTTGCTAGCCGATTGTTGCCTCTCTTGATGACCCTGGGCGG
>JAYWDH010000090.1:0-5673 GCA_043779945.1 Microbacteriaceae bacterium | reverse complement strand
GTCAATACAACGTTCTCCCGGGCATGAAGAAGAAGGGGTAGCACTCCCCGTCCATGTCGACCCTGTATCTGGATCGCCCGTCACCGCTGAACCGGCTGAACCCGACCACAAAGCTGATCGGGGTGGTGTCGATCATCATCCTGGTGTTCGCCCTGCCCTACTGGTGGGCCCCGTTGGCGATCCTGATCCTGATCGTGGTCCCTGCCGCCCTCCTCGCACGAGTGGGCGGCAGGCTCCTGGTCGTCAGCGGGGTGCTGCTGGTTCCCCTCGTGCTGGTTTTGATCATCGCGCAGGGGTTCTTCAACCCCCGTGGCGCGACGATCCTGTTCTCGGTCGGTACGTTCCACTTCTCGCTCGAGGGCCTGCTTTTTGCCTTAGCCGTCGGCGGGCGCACCGTTGTCCTGGTGACCGCAACTATGGTGCTGCTGTTCACCACGCATCCGGGCAAGCTGCTGAGCGCCCTGAGCGAGCGCGGCATGCCGCCCAAGATCGCCTACGTCATCAGCTCGACGCTGCAAATCATCCCCTCGTTCCGCACCCGCGCCGACTCGATCCTGCTCGCGCAGAGGTCGCGCGGCCTGAAGACCCGCGGCAACCCGATCCGCCGCTTCGGCGTGCTGCTCCCGCTGCTCAGTCCCCTGATCCTGGGCGTCTTCGTGGACGTCGACGAGCGCTCGACCGCGATGGAGGCTCGAGCATTCGGCTCGACCGCGAAGCGCACGGCGCTCGACGTGCTGCCCGATCCGGTCGGCGAGAAGATCGCCCGTTGGGTGGTCATCCTGATTGCCCTCGGCGCGCTCGTTGCCTCGTTCCTTGGCGCGTTCCCGAAATGAGCAGCCCCGGCATGATCGCTCTGAAAGACCTTTACTACCGCTACCCAGACACCGAGACCGACGTGCTTCGCGGCATCGACCTGACGGTGGATGCCGGCCAGGTCGTCGGGGTTGTCGGCGCATCCGGTGTCGGAAAGACCACCCTTGCGAAGGCCATCGCCGGATTCATCCCGCACTCGGAGGGCGGTGAGCTCACCGGCAGCGTCCAGGTCGACGGCATCGAGGTGCCGATGTCGACCCTGGCCGACGTCGTCAGCCGGGTTGGCCTGGTCACGCAGAACCCGTTCAACCAGATCAGCGGTGCCAAGTTCTCTGTGCGCGAGGAGATCGCGTTCGGCCTCGAGAACCTCGGTGTGCCACGCGACGAGATGATTCACCGAGTGGCGGAGGTGGTCGCCCAGCTGGGCATCGGCGAGCTTGTCGATCGCTCGCCGTATGCGCTCTCCGGCGGTCAGCAGCAGTTGGTTGCTATTGCCTCGATGATGGTGATGGCCCCCCGGGTGCTGGTGATGGACGAGCCCACCTCGCAACTTGACCCGAGCGGTTCTCGTCTGGTTTTCGACATCATGCAGCGCTTGGCAGAGGCCGGCACGACCGTCATCGTCTTCGAACACAAACTCGAGCTGCTGCGCGAGCACACCGAGCTGCTGCATGTACTCGCCGAGGGGGTCATCGTGCGGTCGGGGACCCCTCGCCAGGTGCTCTCCGATCCTCGGACCGACGACTGGGGGGTCGGCGCGACGAGGTTTACCCGTGCTGCCCGCGCTGCGATCGCACAGAAGCTGATTCCCGCGACGACCGAACTCCCGGTGTCGCTGCCGGACGCGAAAGTGGTGTTCGGAAAATGATGGACATCGTCATCACCGAGCTTGTCTTCACTTACCCCTCGGGGGTTACAGCGCTCAACGGAGTGACCCTGACGATCCCGGCCGGACAGCGACTAGCCATCGTGGGCCAGAACGGCGCGGGCAAGACCACGCTGGTCCGACACTTCAACGGCATCTTCACCCCCACGAAGGGCGCCGTGCGGATCGGCGACTGGGACACGGTGGGCCGCGACATCGCCGCCCTCGCAGCGCGAGTAGGGTACGTCTTCCAAAACCCCGATGAGCAGCTGTTCGCCCGGAACATTCGCGATGAGATCGCTTTCGGCCCCAAGAACCTGGGCGTAGCCAAGGCCGACATCGATGATCGGGTCGCCCGGGCGATGCATCGCTCGGGTCTCGACGGTATGGAAGACTCTCACCCGTACCACCTCTCGCTCAGCGAGCGGAAGCGCGTGGCGTTGGCTTCGATTCTCGCAATGGAGACGCCGATCGTGGTGCTCGACGAGCCGACCACCGGTCAGGACGCCCGCGGTGTTGCGCTCATCGGCGACATCGTCGCCGAGCTGCACCACGAGGGCCGCACCGTGGTGGCGATTACCCACGATATGGACTTCTGCGCCGAGAACTTCGATCGCGTCCTGGTGATGGCCGACGGTGAGATCATCGCCGACGGTGATCCCGCTCAGGCCTTCACCCGGCTAGACGCACTCGCCGCGGCTCACGTTGAACCGCCGCAGCTCGAACGCCTGCGCACCGAACTCGGCTGGAAGGATCCGGTCTTCACGGTCGACGACTTCGTTGCCCAACTGAAGAAGCAGCGGTGACGGCAGCAGTCCACGGCACTGCGAGCAGCTCGCGGTGTGCCGACCACTGGTGGCCCGCAGCGCCCAGGAGCCGGCTTCGCAGCGAGTGGGCTGTCGCGCGCGGCTGAGCGCCGATAGAATGGGACTTGTCGCGACTGGCGTTCGGATGGGTCACCATCGGGGAGCGACTGACACAGAAACGGCCGTACGCCTGGGCTGTGACAGACATCCATCTGTGCAGAACTCAGGAGTGTTCAGTGCCAACTACCACAACGATCGACACCTTCCTCGCGCCCCTCTCTGAGGTTGACCCCGAGGTCGCCGCCGCGCTCGAGCTGGAGCTCAACCGCCAGCGCACCACGCTTGAGATGATCGCGAGCGAGAACTTCGTCCCGCGCGCGATTCTCGAGGCGCAGGGTTCCGTGCTCACCAACAAGTACGCCGAGGGATACCCCGGTCGTCGCTACTACGGCGGTTGCGAGTTCGTCGACATCGTCGAGACGCTGGCCATCGAGCGCGCCAAGAGCCTCTTCGGGGCCGGGTTCGCGAACGTGCAGCCGCACTCGGGAGCGACCGCCAATGCCGCGGTGCTGGCCGCGATCGCCAAGCCGGGTGACCGCATCCTGGGTCTGGAGCTGGCGCACGGCGGTCACCTCACCCACGGGATGAAGCTCAATTTTTCGGGCAAGTTCTACGAGCCATACGCGTACGGTGTCGATGCCGAGACCGGACTCATCGACATGGAAGTTGTGCGCGCGAGGGCGCTTGAGGTGAAGCCCCAGGTGCTGATAGCGGGATGGTCTGCTTACCCGCGCGAGCTCGACTTCGCGGCGTTCCGGGCGATCGCTGACGAGGTGGGTGCCGTGCTCTGGGTCGACATGTCGCACTTCGCCGGACTGGTGGCCGCCGGTCTGCACCCGAGCCCGGTGCCGCACGCGCACGTCGTCTCCTCCACGGTGCACAAGACCATCGGTGGTCCCCGCTCGGGCTTCATCCTCACGAATGATGCGGCTCTCGCGAAGAAGATCAACTCGAACGTGTTCCCTGGGCAGCAGGGCGGCCCTCTCATGCACGTGATTGCGGCGAAGGCGACCGCGTTCCTCATCGCGGCATCCCCCGAGTTCGTGGACCGCCAAAAGCGCACAAAGAGCGGCGCGAAGATCCTGGCGGACCGCCTCACCGCTCCGGATGCCAAAGCCGCCGGCATTGACGTGCTGACCGGTGGGACCGACGTGCATCTCGTGCTGGTCGACCTGCGCACTTCGGATTTCACCGGTCAGGATGCCGAGGACCGCTTGCACGAGGTCGGCATCACGGTCAACAAGAATGCGGTCCCGAACGACCCGCGCCCGCCGATGGTGACGTCGGGCGTGCGTATCGGCACCCCGGCGCTCGCAACCCGCGGTTTCGGGGACGCGGAGTTCACTGAGGTGGCCGACATCGTCGCCCTGGCCCTCATGCCAGATGCTGACCTCCCGGCCCTGCGCGCGCGTGTCACCGCGCTGGCCGAGCGGTTCCCGCTCTACGAGGGGCTGACCTCCCCGGGCACCTGGAAGTGACGCGGGTGGCCCGCATCCTCGAGGCCAGCCCGCGAGAGTACGTGCTCAACGTCACTTTCCACGTGGAGAGTACGGATAACTCCGTACTCTCGCGGATGGGGGGAGCGGGATGACCGCGATCCGGCTGGATGGCGTTGCCACGGCATCCGCGATCAAGAGCGAGTTGGCGGTGCGGATTGCCACGCTGCACGAGAGGGGTATCGTTCCGGGGCTCGGGACGCTGCTGGTGGGCGAGGATCCCGGTTCGTTGAGCTACGTGGGCGGTAAGCACCGCGACTCGGCTGAGGTCGGGATCGCGTCGATTCGCGTGGACCTGCCGGCCACGGCATCCGAGGCGGAGGTGCGCACGGCAATCGCCAACCTCAACGCGGATCCCTCGGTCACCGGTTACATCGTGCAGCTGCCGTTGCCCGCCGGGATCAACCAGAACGCGATGCTCGAGCTGATCGATCCGGCCAAGGATGCCGACGGGCTACACCCGACCAACCTCGGTCGCCTGGTGCTCGGTGTCGACGGTGAGCTGAACTCGCCGCTGCCGTGCACGCCAGCTGGCGTGGTGGAGATGCTGCGCCGCTACGAGGTTCCCATCGCCGGGAAGCATGCCGTGATCATCGGCCGCGGCCTGACGGTCGGACGGTCGCTCGGCCTCGTTTTCACTCGCAAGGGGGTGGATGCCACGGTCACCCTGACGCACTCCCGCACCGTCGATCTGGCCGCCGAGGTGCGTCGAGCAGACATCGTGGTGGCGGCGGTCGGCGTCCCGCACTTCGTGAAGCCGGACTGGATCAAGCCCGGTGCCGCCGTGCTCGATGTGGGAGTGACCCGCACCGGTACCAGCGAGTCAGGTAAAGCGAAGCTCACGGGCGATGTCGATCCGGGCGTCGCCGAAGTGGCCGGCTGGTTGTCACCGAACCCGGGGGGAGTCGGCCCGATGACGAGGGCGATGCTGCTCGCGAACGTGGTGGCAGCGGCGGAGCGGGCCGCGCGGTAGCTGCCGCTCGCTAGCTGCCGCTCGCTAGCTGCCACCGACGAAGCAGCTCAGTCCGTGATCGGTCTGGGTGGTGGTCGGCCAGGTCCCCGCGAAGATGCTGCGCTTCGCTGCGGCGCCGAGCCGCACCGCGCAATCACTCAACACGACGCCGGTGGCCGTTGGGGTGTTACCTGCCCTCGGTTCGGGGGGGACGCCGAAGCCATAGCGGTAGATGGCCCAGCCGCCCGCGGTGTCGGGGTCTGAGCCGCCGCCGACCGGTGAGACGGCCCGCGCTGAGCCTGGAATCGATGGCAGCGCGCTCGCGCAGTATGCCTGGAAGGGACGCTGGTCACCGGTCCAGACTGGGTAGCCCGCCATGTCAGCCGCGATGAGGTTGTCGGGGTTCCAGCTTCCCGAGGTCACGGTCGTGGTCACCCGCGCGACCAGGAACTGCTTCGTCGGGTACGCAGTGCGCCAACTGTCGCACTCGGTGTCGAGCTCGGCCTCGTCGGCGGCCTGAGAGTCGGTGGACGCGACTGGCACCTTCACCGTTTCGACCAGGATAGCCGTTGCGCCGTCGTACGCGGTCGCGGTGACGGTGATCTTGAACAGCACGTCGGCGGCGAGCGGCGGCGCGGTCGGCGTCGCCGAGGCTCGAGGAGTCGTACTCGCGCTGGCGTG
>JAYWDH010000089.1:0-15025 GCA_043779945.1 Microbacteriaceae bacterium | reverse complement strand
AGCCGCAGCCGCAGCCGCAGTCATCGTCACCGCCGCGACCTCCACCAACGCAGCCGCAGCCAGTTTTGACGAGCCTGCGGCCCGTTGCGTGCCCGCCGCGGCCGTGCCGATCCGTGCGGTCACCGCGCTCGTGAGCGCGCGAAGCGGAACCGACTGGCGGTGCACCATTGGCAGCACGAACTGCTGCAGCTCCGGGTTGCCGAGCACCGCGCTCAACCGGCCAAGAGCGTCGGGCTCGCCGCCTCGGAAGGCGTTGGCGGCAACATCCGGATCTCCGAACGCGATAACGGTCACCCCGCGGTCGGAAAGCGCGCGCAGGAGCGCCAGCGTGGACTCGGTGGCGTCCTGCAGATCGTCGACCACGACGAGTCGCATCCTGGATATGCGATCGTCTCGACTGCCGTCTCTCACCGCGCCGACCGCGAAACGCGCAAGCTCCGCCGGGTCGAGCTGGGTGGTGCGGCTCGATGCCACGATGCCGAGGTACTCCTCGATGAAGTCGGCCGCGGCGACCCACGCCTCGCGCCCGGTCGCCCAGCCGAGCTCCCTGAGACCAGAAGGTGAGACGTCGTACTCGGTGGCGCGAGCCATCAGCTCGCGCAGTTCGGTGCGGAACCCGCGCAGACGCCGCACGGCGGGATCGAGAAGATCGGGCCAGGCCGGACCGGTTCCCGCTTCGAGATGCCCCTCGAGGATCGCAGCGATGTCAGCGTCCTGCTCGGCGGCAGTGACCAGACGCGGCGGTTCAACACCCGCGGCCCTGGCCGCGGCCCCGACCAACTCGAAGGCGAGCGAGGAGACTGTGCGGGCCAGCGGGCCGTTGCTCGGCACGCCGATGCGCAGCGCGAGCCGGTCGCGCAGTCGCGTGGCTGACGCCCGCGAAGAGGCAAGCACCAGCAGCGAATCGGGCGACCAGCCCCGGCCGTCGACCCGGTCGGCCACCAGCTCCACGATCGTTGTGGTCTTGCCCGAGCCGGGGGCGCCGAGCACGGCCGCGGAGACGCCGTCGCGCAGCTCGACGACGGCGCGCTGACCGGCATCCAGAACCACGGGTTGCCGGGCCGCAGGCTTTGTCTGCTCGAACCGTATGCCGCTCATGCGCCCACCGTAACGGCCACCGCCGACCGCCCCGGTTCTGCTGTGGGTGAACCCCGCCGACCTGCCGCCGCGGCATCACGTAATCTTCGGATGTGGACATTCGCATTGGTATCGCCAACAGCCCCCGTGAGCTCAACATCGAATCGTCGCAGACACCCGCGGAGATCGAGAAGATCGTGTCGGCCGCTCTCGACGCCGAGTCAAAGTTCATCAAGCTGAGCGACGACAAGGGCAAGGTATACATCGTCCCGGTCGCCTCCCTCTCATACCTCGAGATGGGCGGCGAGGAGTCGCGTCGCGTGGGCTTCTTCGCGTAGCCCTCCACCTCAGGGCCGCACTCATTTAGGCTGGCTGGGTGGAACTCCTTTACGTGACCGTCATCGGGGCCTTCGTCGGACTCGCGTTGCGCTACATCGCACCCGGCCGCGGGGCGTACGGACTATTCCTTCTGCCCGGCGTGGGGGGAGCGGCAACCGCCGCCTTCTGGGCCGCGATGGTCTGGGCTGGCCTGAAGTTCGACGGTGGGTGGATCTGGGTGATCGCACTCGTCGGCGGCGGACTCGTCTCGCTGTTCGTGATTGTGGCGATCGTGCGGGCTCGCAAGCTGGGCGACCAGCGCCGGCTGCACACGCTTTCCGGCGGGCGGGCGTAGCGCACCCCGCAATTTCTCCGGAGGAATCCGGGTAGCGGGGCACCCTTTCCTCAGGCCAGACGGGGCGGACGAACGGGATACTCCAGGAAAAATCGAAAAACTCCGGAGAAACGACCCGCCGCGCGCTAGGCGGTCAGACCGAGCACGTCCATGCGCCGGGTGTGCGCCGAGATCAACTCGGTGAATACCGGCTCAATGCGCTCTTCGCCGGGCAGCTCGCCGCCGATGGCGAGGGATGACCTGGCCACCAACATCGTGTCGCCCACCAGGCGGCGTCCCCACATGGCCAGGCGGGAGGCGAGCCGCGGGCTGGCCTCGATCGCGGCGCGCAATTCGGCGACCAGCGCGTCCTGCCCCTTGTCGATGTCGAGGAGAAGGGAAACCCGATGCGAGAGGCCGCTGGGCAGACCGGCCGCGAGACCGGTGAAGAAGTCGGTGAGGAATCCGCCCGTCAGATAACAGGTGACCAGCGTCTCGGGCCAGTCGGCGCCCTGAGTGCGGCGGAGGAAGTCGTCGAGCTCAGCGCGGAACGGCTCCATCGCGGCGACCGGGTCGATGCCCGCGCCCCGCATCTCGGTGATCAAGCATTCGTGGGCCTCGAGCACCTCGGCGGTGGCGCGGCTCAAGCTGGTCTTCGACTCGGTCGTCGGCGCCAGAATGACGGCGCGACTGAGGTTCTCGAACAGGATCAGCGTGAGGTAGCCGAGCTGGCCGAGGTACACCTTGGTGGGCGGCGTGAGGTCTTCGAGCTCGACTCGGGCGACCGCGATCGCCTCGGAACGCGGGGTGACATGCAACGCACTCGCACGGGGACGTCGACGACGCCGGAAAAAACTCACCACGCACTGCAGACTATCGGCTGACGGCGTGGGGCAGCGCAGAGCGCCCGGCCCGGAGTCGTGCGGCCCGGTAGACTGTGCTTTCTCTTATTCAGACAGGTTTTTTGTGACATTCTCCGACCTCAAGATCGACCAGGACATGGTCGATGCGCTCGCTTCGAAGGGGATCATCGAGCCCTTCCCGATTCAGAGCCAGACCATCCCCCTCGCCCTCGACGGGCAGGACATCATCGGGCAGGCCAAGACCGGTACCGGCAAGACCTTCGGCTTCGGCCTCCCGCTTATCCAGGCGCTCGGTCTCCATCCAGAGCCTGGCGTTCAGGCGCTCGTCGTGGTGCCAACGCGCGAGCTGTGCGTACAGGTCGCCGAAGACTTCGAGATCGCGGCATCCAATCGCGAGACCAAGATCGTCGCCATCTATGGCGGCAAGGCGTACGAAGGTCAGGTGGAACAGCTCAAGGCCGGGGCCCAGATCGTCGTCGGCACCCCCGGGCGACTGCTCGACCTCGCCGGCCAGCACCTGCTAAGTCTCAAGAACGTCAAAGTCATGGTGCTCGACGAGGCCGACAAGATGCTCGACCTGGGCTTTCTGCCTGACGTCGAGAAACTGTTCGCCCAGACCGACCCGACTCGTCACACCATGCTCTTCTCGGCGACGATGCCCGGCCCGGTGGTGGCGCTCGCCCGCCGCTTCATGAACAAGCCGATCCACATTCGCGCGACGGATCCGGATGAGGGCCTCACCCAGGCGAACATCAAGCACGTCATCTATCGGGCTCACTCACTCGATAAGGACGAGGTGATCTCGCGCATCCTGCAGGCCGAGGGCCGCGGCAAAACCGTAATCTTCACCCGCACCAAGCGCGCCGCCGCCAAGCTTGTCGAAGAGCTCAACGACCGCGGCTTCAACGCCGCCGCCGTGCACGGTGACCTCAACCAGGAACAGCGCGAGCGCGCCATGGCCGCGTTCAAGGCTGGCAAGAAAGACATCCTGATCGCCACGGACGTCGCGGCACGCGGCATCGACGTGAACGACGTCACGCACGTGATCAACCACACCGTGCCCGACGACCCCGACACCTACCTGCACCGCGCAGGACGCACCGGACGCGCGGGCAAGTCCGGCATCGCCGTCACCTTCGTCGACTGGGACGATCTGCACAAGTGGGGGCTGATCCACCGCGGCTTGCAATTCGGCCCACAGGAGCCGGTCGAGACCTATTCGTCGTCGCCGCACCTGTTCGCCGACCTCGACATCCCCGTTGGAACCAAGGGCCGCCTGCGGGCGTCAACGCTCGTGCACGAACCGCGCGCGCGTACCGCCGGTTCGACTGGCGAGCGCGCCGGGTCCGGCTCGGGCTCGGGCTCGGGCAGCCCCAGCACTGGTGGATCGCGTGAGGGCGGATCACGCCCGCCGCGTCAACGCGACCGGGGCGGTTCCGGCTCCTCGGGTGCGCCGCGCACCGAGGGGAATCCCGCGCACCTGGAACCCGGTGGCGGCGCCCACGACGGCACTGCGCCGACGCGTCGGCACCGCACTCGTCGTCGCACCGGCGGTGCCGGCGGCGGCGCGCCAACGCCTCCGCCGGTCTAGCGCAGGGTTCACGCCGCGCTCGGTGGTCCCCGAAGTGCCTTCCGGCTCTCCATCCGGCCCTCCGAAATCCTCCGCGACTTCCGAAATGCAGGAGTGGATGCGACGGGAGTGACGGATGAGTCGTTCGCGTCGACTTCTCTCCCGTTACATCCTGCATTTCGGAAGACAAGTTGATCGGCATGGCGTCCAGGCGAGCGCGGTGCGCACCGCCTGGACCGCATCAAAACTGGGCGGCAAGCTGAGGTTCCGGGCAGAATCCGCGCCGCGATCCGCGATCCGCGTTGCGGTGTCCGCGGTCGTCCAAGGGGTGGACGCCGACACCGTGCATGCGGCGTGCCGGCGTGCTCGGCATCGCCCGTCTTAGCTCCGTGATGGCGGAGTCCGCAACCCGGCGGAACTGGGTGACTCGGTCGAGGTCAACTAACCGCGAAAGGGCACTGCGCCGGTTGCGTGCGCCACGATTTGCTCGTACACCTCACGGCTCGTCGTGTTCTCGGCGAGACGGTTCGGCTTACCTTCGCCGTGGTAGTCGCTCGACCCGGTGACCACCAGGCCGAACTCGCGCGCCGTCCTTGCCCACTTCTCAGGTGAGCCCTGGATGTTGTCGCGGTGGTTCGCCTCGAGTCCGAATAGTCCGGCATCCACCAGCTCCTTCAGCCGTGTCTCGTCGAGCAGCCGCTCTGGACCGCGGGCACCCGGATGCGCAATCACAGGCGCTCCCCCGGCCTCCGCGATCAACCGCACCCCGATGACCGGCGCGGGCGCCTCGTGCGGCTGGTAGTAGCCCCCTTGCCAGTGCAAGATGGTTTGGAACGCCGCGCTGCGATCCGACGCGTACCCGCGAACCACGAGGGCGTCGGCAATGTGTGGCCGACCGACGGTGGCGCCGGGCGTCGTCTGGGCCATGACGTCGTCCCAGCTGAGCTTCGGATAGTCCTTGACGATTCGAGCGACCATCTTCTCGGCGCGGTGCAGCCGCTCCTCGCGGATCTGGGCAGTGGCCGCCACCAGCGCGGCGTTCGTCGGATCAACGAGATAGCCGAGCACGTGCACGCTGGCGAACTGCAACTGCGTGCTGAGCTCGAGACCGGGGAGCACAGTCAGGCCGGTTCCGCGGGCGGCGTCGAAGGCCTCGTTCCAGCCAGCTGTCGAGTCGTGGTCGGTGATCGCGACGACGCCGAGCCCCGCCACCACGGCGGCGCCGATCAGCTGTGCGGGCGTCTCGGTCCCGTCGGAGACGCTGCTGTGCGCGTGCAAATCGATCGGTCCAGGCATCCTGCAATCGTAGGCCTGGCAATCGGGGCCCGGTCGCGGGCTGGCGGGTTGTGGCGCGTCGTGGCGCGGGATGCCCGGCACTCTCTGAGTGCGCCCGTTCTCCGCTCGTGCGGTTAGGCTCGACGCACCGTGATCTGCCGTATTTTCGCCGCGGCGACCATCCTCCTCGCAGCCGTCGCCTTGCTTGTCGCCGCCTGGCCGCAGTTATTTGGGCTCGGGCGGTCGTTCGGCCTTGCTCAAGTGGTGGCGCTCCGAGGAACAGCGGCGCTGGTCGCAGGCGTCGGCGTCATCGCCTTCCTGCTGATCGCGCTGGTGTCACGACGAGCGCGACGCTTCGCGGCCACCCTCGCACTGCTGCTGCTGGCCTTCACAGGGGTCAGCGCGGCCGTGCTGGCAACTCGGGGGGATACTCCGGCCGGATTCCACACCAAGGCCGCCAACGACCTGACCGTGCTCGGCTGGAACACCCTCGGCGATGCGCCAGGGGCGGACGAGATTGCGAAGCTGGCCATCCAACAGAAGGCCGACGTCGTCGCCCTGCCCGAGACCTCGGCGCGGACCGCGACGGCCGTTCGGGACCTCATGGGGCGGTCAGGCATCCGGATGCAGTTGCTTACCCTCAGCTACGACAAGGTCGCCAAGGCCCACACCACGGCGCTGCTGATCAGCGCAAAACTCGGCGAGTACCGGCTCGACGAGGGGCACGGCTCGACGAAGACCCTGCCGAGCGTGCTGGCAGTGCCGGTGGACGGGAGCGGTCCCACGATCGTGGCCGCGCATGCGGTCGCGCCGGTGCCGGGCGAGATGGCGAACTGGCGCTCTGGCCTCCAGTGGCTCGCGGCCCGCTGTGCACCGGCGACCACGGGCGCGAGCGGAAGCACCGGCGGAAGCACCAGCGCGAAAACCAGCGCAAGCACCGGCGGCACGATCATGGCTGGCGACTTCAACTCGACGCTCGACCACTACGCCGGTCTCGGCGCAAAGACCGCCACTGGCGCGGGCGACCTCGGCGCCTGCCACGACGGCGCGCGTGCCGAGAAGTCCGCGGCGGTCGGCAGCTGGCCGACCTCGCTGCCGCCGACAATGGGCGCGCCGATCGACCACGTGATGGCAAGCGACGGCTGGACCTTCGTGGGATTCCGCGTCATCGGCACCGAGGACGGCGCGGGCAGCGATCACCGCCCCGTCGTCGCGCAGCTGCGACCCGGGTCGTAATCGCCTCCTCGTGGGAGAATAAGCCATGGCTGATAACGCGAACCGTTCGACCACGCCGGTCTCAAGCTCGTTCAAGGACTACATCTCGTCCGACTGGGCCGACCGCACCGAGGCACTGCCGTCGCCGCGCGGGGTCGCCCCGTACGCGGCCAGCCATCGTCTGCGCATCTCGACGATGTATCCGGGCGAGCGACTGATCATTCCCGCCGGCCGAGCCAAAGTGCGCAGCAATGACACCGACTACGGGTACCGCCCGCACTCCGCCTTCACATACTTGACCGGATGGGGCGCCGAGACCGTCCCCGACAGCGTCCTGGTACTCGAACCGAGCGCCGAAGGCCACGAGGCCACCCTCTACTTCCGCCCCTCTGCCGGACGCGATTCCGACGAGTTCTACGCCAACGCCGCGATCGGCGAGTTTTGGCTCGGGCCGCGCCCCTCGCTCGCCCATGTCGCCGCCGATCTAGCTCTGGCGACGAAGCCGCTGAGCGCCCTCGAGGACGTGCTTGAGGCGACGGATGCTACTTCCCGCATCATCCGCGAAGCCGACCGCGATCTCACCGACCAGGTCGACGGCCGCCGCCTCCTCAACGCCGAACTGCTGTCGGACGGCAGCGCCGACGCCACCGGCGCCATCGACACCGACCCCGACGCCGCCCTGCTGCGCGACCTCAGCGAGCTGCGGCTGGTGAAGGACACCTGGGAGATCGCGCAGATGCGCCTCGCCATCGCCGCCACCAAGCAGGGTTTCGACGACGTGATCGCCGACCGCGCGGCCATCACCGCACACCCGCGGGGCGAACGACTGGTCGAGGGCACCTTCAACCGCCGAGCTCGCGCCGAGGGCAACCAGGTCGGCTACGACACGATCGCAGCCAGCGGCTCGCACGCCTGCATCCTGCACTGGACCACCAATGACGGTGCCGTCGTGCCGGGCGACCTCATCCTGATCGATGCGGGTGTCGAACTCGACAGCCTGTACACGGCCGACATCACGCGCACGCTCCCGATCAACGGCACGTACTCAGCGGTGCAGCGTCGCGTGTACGAGGCGGTGCGGGAGGCAGCGGATGCGGCCTTCGCGATCGTGCGGCCGGGCATCCGGTTCCGCGAGATCCATGCCGAGGCCATGACGGTGATCGCGGCGAAGACCGCCGAGTGGGGCTTCCTCCCGGTCAGCGCCGAGGAGTCGCTCGACCCCGACGCCCAGTACCACCGCCGCTACATGGTGCACGGCACCTCGCACCATCTCGGGCTCGACGTGCACGACTGCGCGCAGGCGAGGCGGGAGCTCTACCTCGAGGGCGTCCTGCAACCGGGCATGGTCTTCACGATCGAGCCTGGCCTGTATTTCCAGCCAGACGACCTCACTGTGCCAGCCGAGTACCGCGGCATCGGCGTGCGCATCGAGGACAACATCCTGGTCACCGAAGCAGGCGCCGAGAACTTGTCGATCGGCATCCCGCGGACGGCCGACGACGTCGAGGCCTGGCTCAGCTAGCTGCGCGCTGCTCAGGGCGTGACCGCGTGCGGGTCGAGCAACCCCTCGTGCTTGAGCTCGCGCCAGAGGTCGGCGGGGATCGTGAGGTTCGTCCACGCGACCGCGTCCGCCAGCTCCTGCGGGCTGCGGCATCCGGGGATCACCGAGGCGACCACCGCATGCGCGGCCGAGAACTGCAGCGCGGCCGCAGGAAGCGGAACGCCGTAGCGCTCGCAGACGGTGGCCATGGCGGACACCCGATCCAGTACCTCGCGCGGGGCTGTTGCGTAGTCGAACGTCGCACCAGCCACCGGGCCGCTGGCGAGCACGCCGGACGAGTACGGACCACCGACCACGATCGAGATGCCGCGCTGCTCGCAGATCGGGAAGAGTCCGGTCGCCGCGCCGTCGTTGTCGAGCAGGGTGTAGCGGCCCCCGAGCAGGAAGGCGTCGAAATCGACCTCCGCGAAGTCGACAAGGAGCTGCCACTGGTTGATCCCGACGCCGATCGCGCCGATGACCCCCTCCGACCGCAGCTGATGCAGCGCCGGGTACGTCTCGTTCATGACCTGTTCGAAGCTGCTGAAGTGGTCAGGATCGTGGATCCACAGCACGTCGACCCGATCGGTCTGCAGCCGCTTCAGCGAGGCCTCGAGCGAGCGGAGCACTCCGTCGTGCGTGTAGTCGATCTGCGAGCTCGCTGGCGCATCCGGGAACAGCTCCCACCCAGTCTCACCCTCGGCAAGCGGGACCAGCAGGTGACCGACTTTGGTCGAGATCACCAGCTCGTCTCGCTTGAGAGTGCGCAGCGCTTCCCCCAGTCGCTGCTCGCTCAGTCCCCCGCCATAGCGCGGCGCCGTGTCGAAGTAGCGGATGCCCTCGGCCACGGCCAGATCAATGGTCGCGGTCGCGTCGGCGGGTGTGACCGAGGTGTAGACGCCGGCGAGCGCAGCGCACCCGAGCCCAAGACGACTGACTGGGACCCCGGATGTTCCCAGCATCGAGACGGGCATCATCGCCTTGTTCTCGTCCTACTGAGTGTTACGGCTGCGTGGGCGTCGCGGCAATCTGCTGCGCTCGCGCGATCAGTTCGGCGGGGACCAAGATCTGGTAGTTCGAGGCCAACACCTGTTTGGTCGAGTCAAAGTCGCGGCTGCGGCGGTTGATCGCGTAGCTGACCAGTCGGAAGAACAGGCCGAAGGCGGCACCGATCAGGATCGCGGCCACGAAAAGTCCCGTGGTGAGGTCAGGCCGGATGAAGCTGAACAGCAGGCCGAGGAAGAGGCCGAACCACGCGCCACTGAGCGCACCCTCGATCGCGGCACGGTTCCAGGACAGCTTGCGGGTCACGCGCTCGACCGACTTGAGGTCGTTGCCGACGATCGAGACCTGGGCGACGGGGAAGTCGGCCTTGGCCAGGTGATCCACAATCGCTTGCGCCTCGAGGTAGGTGTCGTATGTACCCAGCACCTCGCCCTTCGGCACGCGCTGCAGATTGGCGAGACGGGATGCGGGGGTTGGAGTGGTCACGGGTGCAGTTTAGTCGCCAAGTCTGCCCTCCAGGGGAGCGCGGCGACCACGCTCGTATCGTGGAGCTGGCGGGCGGCTCAGCGGCGGCTCAGCGCTAATGACAGGGCCTAGTGTTTCCGTGTGAGCGCCAGGAGAGTCTTCGTCGCCCGATTGGCCGGGTGCTTCGTTTTCGACCCCGCGGTGACAAGGTCGGCAAGGTGCGCGACGTTCTGGTGGTCTACCGGAACACCGGGGCCTCTACCGTTGCCGGTCTCATCGTCGAGATCCCGGGTAAGCGCCGAATCTTCCTCTCGATCGGGCGCGTCACCAGTATCGGCGCCGGGCAGATCCTCACGACCGGGCTCATCAACCTGCGCCGCTTCGCGCACCGCGGCGGCGAGGTTCGCGTGATCGCGGAACTACTCGGCCGCAAGGTGGTCCCGAAGGACAAGTCCGGCGAGGCCACGATCGAGGACGTCGCGATCGAGCGGACGGCGCCCGGCGAATGGACAGCGTCCGACCTCTTCCTGCGTCGGCCGCGGATCGGATCTTCCTTGTTCGGCACCGGCCCGACGGTGTTCGCCGCCTGGCCACAGACCAGCGAGAAGAAGACCGGCGGTGAGGCCCAGTCGGCCGAGGAACTGCCAGACAGCCGGCTCGCCGACAAGGGTCTGCGCTCGAACTTCTCCTCGCGCTTCACCTGGGGCAACAGCACCAGCGGCGATCGCTTCGGACGTTTCTCCGAATCGTTCGCGCGGGCGATGGGCACGACCTCGTTCCTGTTCATTCTGACGGCCATCGTGACCGTCTGGCTGGTGTGGAAGTCGGTAGCTCCGGGTTCGCTGCAGTTGGACTCGCATTTCGCGAACTTCACCCTGCTGACGCT
Source organism: Microbacteriaceae bacterium (assembly GCA_043779945.1). Taxonomy (GTDB): domain Bacteria; phylum Actinomycetota; class Actinomycetes; order Actinomycetales; family Microbacteriaceae; genus Lysinimonas. Next base: position 4,477 of record JAYWDH010000089.1, on the reverse strand, counting down.
GATCCTGTCCTTGCAGGCCTCCTATGCAGCCCCGCTGATCCTGCTGGCACAGAACCGGCAGGACGACCGCGACCGCGTGCAGATCGAACAGCACCGCCAGCGCGCTGACCGGAACCCGGCAGACACCGAGTACCTCGCGCGCGAGGTGGTGCCACTGCGGCTGGCGATGAAGGATGTCGTGACGAAGGACTTCATCCGCGCCGAGCTACGCGCGCTCCTCGAGGAGCTCGACACCTCAGACAAGCCTGCCAGGGCGCACAAGAAGGTCGCAAAGTGACCAGCGAGCTCCTGCTGGCTGCGCTCGGACGGGTGCAGGATCCCGAGATCCGTCGCCCGATCACCGAGCTTGACATGGTGCGCTCAGCCACTGTGGCCGACGGCGTCGCGTCGATCGACCTGCGGTTGACGATCGTGGGATGCCCCGCCGCCGAACGCATCGAGGCAGACGTGCGCGCGGCCGCCGCCGGTGTCGAAGGCGTTGACCGCATCCAGCTGACCATCGGAGTCATGACCGTCGCCGAGCGGGAGGCGCTCACCACGCGGTTGCGCGGCACGAAGAAACTGCAGTTCGGCCCCGACTCGCTGACGAAGATCTTCGCGATCTCCAGCGGCAAGGGCGGGGTCGGCAAGTCCACGGTGACGGCAAATCTGGCCGTCGCTCTGGCAGCACAGGGATTGCGGGTAGGCCTGGTCGACGCCGACGTGTTCGGGTTCTCGATCCCCGGCATCCTCGGGATCACCGGCGCGAAGCCGACGCAGGTGGGTGACATGATCCTCCCGCCGATCGCGCACGGGGTGAAGGTCGTCTCGATCGGGATGTTCGTGGACGGTCAGGCCGCAGTCAGTTGGCGCGGCCCACTGCTGCACCGCACCATCCAACAGTTCCTCACTGACGTCTTCTTCGGGGATCTGGACGTGCTGCTGGTTGACCTACCACCCGGCACGGGCGACGTCGCGATCTCGCTCGGTCAGTTGCTACCGCAGGCGGAGGTGGTGGTAGTGACGACCCCACAGCCGGCCGCTGCAGAGGTCGCGGAGCGCAGCGGCATCGTGGCGCGGCAGACCGGACAGACCGTGATCGGAGTGGTCGAGAACATGGCGGGACTCACGCAGCCGGATGGCTCGGTGCTCCAGCTCTTCGGCAGCGGTGGCGGCGACGATCTGGGCGTCAGACTCCAGGTGCCGGTGCTCGCGCGCATTCCGCTGAGCATCGCCCTCCGCGAGGGCGGAGATCGCGGTGCGCCGATCGTGCTGACGGACCCGAGCAACCCGGCCGCGCGGGCCGTCATCGCGCTGGCGAAGAGCCTGGCGACACGCGAACGGGGGCTCTCCGGCCGCTCCCTGCCCTTCACCACCCCCGGGTAGTCTCAAGGCATGGAGCGGGAGACTCTGGTACAGCGCGTGCGCCACTGGTTCGTCGGGTCACGACGACCGGCCTTCGTTGGTGCAGGAATCGGCGGCACCGGAATGGCCGAGTTTCCCCGCGCGATGTCATCGAGTGCACCGCGGCCGAGCGTTGAGGGAAGCGGGTCACCCGCTGAGAAGCGCGCATACCTGGCTCGCGTCGAGGAGGCCTCCGCGCTCGTCGAGTACGGCCTACAGATCAGCGCGCTCGTGCTGACGCGCGAGACCAGCGACCGTCGCTTCAACGGCGCACAGATCGTCATCGTCGACCTGGAGATCGACGACCGGCTCACCGACGGGCCGCGAATCGTCCGCTACGAGCACATCTTCGGACCGGCGACTGCTCGAAGCTGGAAGCCCGGCCGCGAGATCCGGATATGGATCGACCCGCGGGATCCGATGAGGATCTACGCGGGTCGGTGAGCCCGAAAGGGTTGGCGCGGAGTGCTCGTGTGAGCAGTGGGCCTAGGCGCGACGGGTGGGAACGCGACGGTAGCCATCGCGCGTGGCGAGGAAGCCGGTTCCGACGATGGCCGCGACAGCCGCGGCGGCGAGAACGATCAAGAAGTACATGTCTTTATTACAGTCGACTCCACTCTTTAGCACAATCGAATGCTTCTGCAATATCGATGTAGTTCAGCTACATTGAGGGGATGGATGTCCGGCGACTTGAACTGCTGCGAGAGCTCGCCGAACGTGGCAGTGTCACGGCAGTCGCCGAGGCGCTGCATCTGACTCCCTCGGCGGTGTCCCAGCAGCTGAAAACACTGGAACGCGAAGCGGGTGTTCCCCTCACCGAACGCTCGGGCCGAGGCCTCTCACTCACCACTGCCGGGCAGGTGCTAGCCGAGACGGCCAAGGATGTCGCGGTAGCTCTCGAGCGCGCCGAGGCGGCGTGGTCGGAGTTTGTCGAGCAGCCACGTGGCGAGGTCTCCGTCACCTTCTTCGCTACCGGCGGAGAGATGCTTCTGCCCGGCCTCCTGACGCGCATGGCCGAGGTCTCCGGACTCAAGGTCATCTGCACCGACCAGGACCCGCTGTTTCCCGACTTCGCCGATCTTGCGATGGACCACGACATCGTCGTTGCCGACGCTTCCGGGGTGCTGCCGAGCTGGCGAGAGCGCCACCTGGTGACCGTCGAGCTGATGCGCGAACCGCTCGATATCGTGCTGCCCGAGGGGCATCGGCTCGCCGCCAAGTCCGAGCTCACCCCCGCCGACGTGGTGGGCGAGAACTGGATCACTAACCCCGACGGCTTCCCGTTCGATCGGGTCCTGCAGCGCATTGAGGCAATCACCGGGCAGGAAGCCCACCGCGTCCAACGCCTCATCGACAACGGCATCGTCGAGGTGCTCGTCGCCGCCGGGCACGGGATCGCAATCCTCCCCCGCTTCACTACCCGCGACCGCGAGAACGGGCTGGTCACCAGACCACTCGTGGGCGTGCGCTCGGAGCGTGTGATCTGGGCGATCATGCGCCCGGATCGCGCGGTGCGCCCCTCCGTGCGTCTCGTCGTCGAGGCCCTCCGCGCCGAGGCGGCAGAGTTCTTCAACGCGCACGCATAGTCGCTGGCTGAGTAGCGTCGAAGACGCGTGTCGAAACCGACTCGAACGTAAACTCCCACCATGTCGGGACAGATGATCGAAGGCACCGAAGCGCACGCCCTGATCGGCGACCTCACGGCGACTTCGGGTGAGACAGTCGACGTGCTCGCCCCGTTCACCGGCGAGGTGCTGCACGCGCTGCCGCTCAGCACCGCCCAGGACGTGGCGGATGTCGCGGTTGCTGCCCGCGTGGCCCAGCGTTCCTGGTGGGCGGCTGGCTTTGCCCACCGCCGTGCCGTGCTGCTCAGGGCGCACGATCTACTGCTCGAGCGTCGCGAGTTTCTGTTGGACGCCGTGCAGACCGAGACTGGCAAGACTCGCGGCCAGGCGTTCGAGGAGGTCTTTAACTCGGCGGGCGCCACGCGTTACAACGCCGTCATCGCCCACCAAACGTTGCGCGCCACACGCCGCCGTGGCGGCATCCCGGTCGTCGTGCAGGCCCGCGTCAGCTACTCGCCCAAGGGCATCGTCGGGGTCATCACCCCCTGGAACTACCCGCTGAGCCTCGCCATCATGGACATCGCCCCCGCCCTCGCCGCCGGCAACGGCATCGTGCAGAAAGCCGACAACCAGGGCGCGTTGACGATCCTCGCGGCGCGGCGCGCCTTCATCGATGCCGGGGTGCCCGGCGCACTCTGGGGCGTCGTTGCGGGGGACGGAACGCTGATCGGCAACGCGGTCGTTGATGCCGGCGACTACGTCGCCTTCACTGGATCCACCGCGACGGGACGCACCGTCGCCGCCCGCGCAGCCGCCCGCCTGATCAACTCCTCGATGGAACTCGGTGGCAAGAATCCACTGATCGTGCTCGACGACGTGGATCCGGAAAAAGCCGCCGCCGATGCCGCATACGCCTGCTTTTCGGCCGCGGGTCAACTCTGTGTCTCGATGGAGCGCATCTACGTGCAGAAGGGCATCGCGGATCGCTTTCTCCCCGCGTTCGCCGAGCGGGTCACGTCGCTCACGGTCGGGAGTGCATTCGACTACTCGACGGATGTCGGCTCGCTCGCGACAGCCACCCAGTTTGAGCGCGTGATGGCTCACATCGCGGACGCCGAGTCGAAGGGGGCGACGGTACTCGCCGGAGGCAAGGCGCGCCCCGACCTCGGCCCGTACTTCGTCGAACCGACCGTCTTCACGAACGTCACGGACACCATGGAGTGCTTCGCCCACGAGACCTTCGGGCCAGTCGTGGCTGCGACCGTCGTCGACTCGGAGGCCGATGCCATCCGGCTCGCGAACGACTCCGACTACGGACTCAACGCCTCCGTGTTCAGCGGCTCGCGTGCGCGCGGCCGCCGCGTCGCTGAGCAGCTGCACTTCGGCAGCGTGAACGTCAACGAGGGGTACCGCGCCACCTTTGGCAGCGTGGATGCGCCGATGGGCGGGGTGAAGGCCTCCGGACTCGGTCGTCGCAACGGGCCGGAAGGGCTGCTGCGCTTCGTGGAGGCCCGCACCATCGCCGAGGC
>JAYWDH010000088.1:0-5697 GCA_043779945.1 Microbacteriaceae bacterium | reverse complement strand
CGAAGCGAACGCCGCGCCCGCGCAAGACACCCGGCATCGTCACCGCCTAGGCACCTCGTGATCGACTCCGGACGCATCGAGGCGGCCGTGGCCGAACTCCTCGCCGCGATCGGAGAGGATGCATCGCGACCCGGCTTGGCGGCGACGCCGACCCGTGTCGCGGAGTCGTACCGCGAATTCTTCGCGGGGCTCGAGCGGGACCCGCTCGAGCCGTTGCGCGCTGCCGAGGTCGGAGCCGGCGAGTTCGTGGCGGGCGTTGGCGAACTCGGCGAGCTCGTGCTGGTGCGCGACCTCCACTTCCGCTCGATCTGTGAGCACCACCTGCTGCCCTTCACCGGCGTCGCCCACTTGGCATACCTGCCCGGATCGCGGATCGTCGGCCTCGGTAGGCTCGCGCGGGTGATGGATATCTTGGCTGCCCGCCCGCAACTGCAGGAGCGGCTCGGCGAGGAGGTCGCCTCAGCCATGGACGAGGGGCTCTCCCCGCGCGGCGTGCTCGTGGTACTCGACGCACGGCACTCCTGCGTGACGGCCCGAGGACCCCGGCAGGTCGACAGCTCGATCGTTACGATCGCCAGCCGCGGCGCTCTGAGCAACCCCGTGAACCGTGCAGAGGCGATGGGCCTCATCTCGGCTGGTTCTGGGGCGCTGGAATGAAGGCCGAGCAGGCCCAGGCCGCCACGCAGATCATGGGCATTCTGAATGTGACGCCCGACTCGTTCAGCGATGGCGGGCAGTTCGTTGCGGTCGATGCCGCCGTCGCTCACGCCGTCGCGATGGTCGAACATGGTGCCAACATCGTCGACGTGGGAGGGGAGTCCACGCGGCCGGGCGCGGCACCCGTCGACGCGAAGACCGAACGCAAGCGAGTCGTCCCGGTGATTCGCGAGCTGGTCGCCCGCGGCATCCCGGTCAGTGTCGACACGCGTCGAGCCCGCGTCGCGCTGGCCGCGGTGGAGGCCGGGGCGCAGCTGATCAACGACGTGTCCGGCGGGCTGTCCGACCCCGAGATGGTGCGCGTGGTCGCCGAGACCGGCGTGCTCTACGCGGTGATGCACTGGCGCGAGGGCGGCGCGGATGCCGAGCCGAGCTACAAGAACGTCGTCAGCGAGGTGCGCCGCGAACTCAAAGGCCGCATCGCCCTCCTGATTGTCGAGGGCGTCAAGCCCGAGCGGATCATCATCGACCCGGGACTCGGCTTCGGCAAGACCGCCGAGCAGAACTGGCAACTGCTTGGCCACCTGCCGCAACTGGCATCGCTCGGCCACGGCGTCCTTGTCGGTGCGTCTCGCAAGCGCTTCCTGGGATCGCTGCTTCCGGATGGCGCGCCGGTCGAGGGCCGGGATGCTCCCACCGCTGTAATCAGCGCGCTGGCGGCGCGATCCGGGGCATGGGCCGTGCGCGTACACCACGTCGCGGCGACCCGGGCTGCCCTCGACGTGTGGGAGCATTGGCGACTCGGAGCCACATCATGAATCAGAACGACAGCAGTGCACTGGATCGCATCACCCTCACTGGCTTGCGCGCCGACGCCTTCCACGGCGTCTTCGAGCACGAGCGTGTCAACGGGCAGCTCTTCGTGATCGACGTGGTTGTGCACCTCTCATTGGCGGCGGCAGGCGGTTCCGACGAGCTGAGCAAGACCATCCACTACGGCGAACTGGCCGAGGCGATCGTCGCGGCGGTCGAGCGCGAGCCGGTGGACCTCATCGAGACGGTGGCGGAGCGGATCGCCGCGCTGGTGCTGAACTTCCCGCCCGCGCAACTTGTTCAGGTCACCGTGCACAAACCGAGCGCGCCGATCACCGTGCCGTTCGACGACGTGAGCGTCACGATTCTGCGCCGTCGACCGTCGGAGGCGGTCGGATGAGCGTCACGAGGCGCCTGATCGAGGCGCCCGCTGTCATCGCCCTTGGCGGCAACCTCGGCGACCGGAAGGCGACCATGCTCGCCGCCGTGCGCGAGCTCGCCGAGACGCAGGGCATCGAGGTAACTGCGATCTCGCGCGTGATCGAGACGGCAGCGCTGCGTCCGAGCGGTGTCGATCTGGATGCTCCTGCCTACCTGAACGCGGTGGTGCTGGTCACCACGACCCTGACCCCTGGCGACCTGCTGACGGCGCTGAACAGGATCGAGCAGGCGCACGGCCGCGTCCGTTCCGAGCGCTGGGGAGACCGCACCCTCGACCTCGACATCATCGACTTCGCGGGGATCTCGAGCAGCAGCGAGCGGCTCACACTGCCGCATCCCCGCGCCTTCGAACGCGATTTTGTGCTCAGACCATGGCTCGAGGTCGACCCGGACGCCGAACTGCCGGGGCACGGGTCGGTCGCGGCCCTCGTGGCCGGCTTGGAGGGCACCCGATGACACGCAGTAGTCCCGGGCCGCTGATTGCGCTCGCCGTCATCGGGACGGTCGTCGGCTTCCTGCTGCAGATCGGCCTCGCCGCCGCGAGCCTGCCGAAGCTGCGCGTTGAGTACACCTTCGCGGCGACGATCGCGTTGATCGCTCTCGTGATTGTGATTCTTGCGGTGCCGGTATACCGGGCGACGCACGGCGCGCTGCGGCATCCGATCGACGCCTTCTACGCGACGCGGGTGGTCGCGCTGGCGAAGGCCTCGAGTCTCGCTGGCGCCCTGCTGGTCGGCCTCGGCCTCGGCCTCTCGTTCGACCTGCTGATCCGTTCGAGCACGACGACGGGTGACCTGGTGGCTCGCGATCTGGCCTCGCTGGGTGCCGCGATCCTGTTGCTCGCCGCGGGTCTGGTTGCCGAGTTCCTGTGCCGGGTTCCCCCGAACGATGACGATGACGATCACCCCGATCGTGGTCCCGAACACGTGCATCTGTAGGCGTCGGTAGCGTGGATCCCGTGAACACCCCCGAGACCGATCCTGCGGTCACCGATTCCGTGCGTCTCGAACCTGTTCCAGGCCCCTGGAAGCGCGTGTCGCCCCGCTTCGTCTGGGTGGACCTGGCCGGCAGCGTAATCGGCACTGTGGTGCTCACGGCGGCGTCTTCCATCCCGTTCTGGTTGAGTGGGGTGGTCGGGCTGCTCGCGATCTCCGCGGTGATCTTCGTGGTCGGCGGCGTCATTGTCGCCTTCACACCGCGGCGGGTGCGATCGATCGGCTACCAGTTGCGCGCCGACGACTTCCTCGTGCGGCGCGGGATCATGTTCCAGCGCTTCGCAGCGGTTCCCTACGGCCGGATGCAGCTGGTCGACATCAATCGCGGTCCGCTGGACCGCGTGCTGGGGCTGGCCGAGCTGAAACTAGTGACCGCGGCATCCGCCAGCAATGTGGCTGTGCCGGGGCTGCCGCTGGCCGACGCCGAGGAGCTGCGCGACCGCCTCGTGGAGCTGGCGGAGAGTCGCCGGGCCGGACTGTGAGCGTCCCGCAAGATTATGGCGTGGTCCGCCGTCGGTTCGGTGGTGGCGCTGAGAACCTCGCCGATGGCGAGTGGCACCGGCTGCACCCCGCGACGCCACTACTGCGCGGCGGGTTCGCTTTCGTCGCGATTATCGGATTTCTGATCGCGAACCTGCGCGAGCGGATCCTCAACCTTGTGGTCGGCGGCCAGCCAGGCGAGTCGCAGAGCGGGTCGCAGGGTGACCCGGTCGAGCTGATTGTGCGCCAGGGGTTGATCCCGATCACCCTGCTGGTGGTGCTTGCGGTTCTGATCGTGGTGGTGGCGATCTTCTGGTTGTCGTGGCGGGTGCACACCTTCCGCATCACCGACGAGTTGGTGGAGGTGCGCAGCGGCGTTCTTTTTCGCACCAATCGTCGGGGCCGGCTCGACCGCATCCAGGGCATCAACGTCGGGCGGCCGCTGTTCGCTCGGCTGTTCGGCGCGGCGCGGCTCGACATCAACGTGGCTGGCCACGGGGCGAACGTGCAGCTGGCATACCTCTCCGGCCGCAATGCCGATGCACTGCGGAGCGTGATCCTTCAGCTCGCCTCCGGCACCCATGACGCCGAGGCGCGGGCCCGCGCGATCGCGGCCACCGCCCCCGAACACGACGGCACTCTTGCCGGCATCATGACGCAGCGCGCCCGCGAGTTCATCGCCGCAGAGCGGGACCCGAATCTCGCGCCGCCGAGCTCGGTCGTGACGATGCATCCCGGTCGCCTGCTCGGCTCGACCGCGCTGCACGACCGCACCGTGATCTTCGTACTGTTGCTGGTCGCGGGCATCGTCCTGGCCAGCGCGGCGCATCTCTTCGTCGTGCTCTTCGGCATCGTCCCGCTGCTGTTCGGTGTGGGATCGCAGATCGTCCGAAGGTTCTCGCGCTCGCTGCGCTACTCGATCGCCGGGACGCCTGACGGTGTTCGAGTCGGCTACGGCATCCTCTCGATGAACAACGAGACGCTGCCACCCGGCCGCATCCATTCGATCGAGATCCAGCAACCGTTGCTTTGGCGTCCGTTCGACTGGTGGGAAGTGCGGATTAATCTGGCCGCGCACTCCGACCGGCAGGAAGGCGGGCGTCGCACCAGCACGATCCTCCCGGTGGGCAACCGGAGCGAAGTCTTCAAGGTTCTGGCCCTGGTCTTCCCCGAGATCGTCGACGAGGGCGTGCGTGCGCACCTCGAAGCGGGGCTGGCCGGCGCAAGGCCGGGCGACGGCTTCGTCACCTCGCCGCGACGGGCGGTGGTGCTGCGCTGGTTCTCCTGGCGTCGCAACGGCTTCGCCATCGAGCCCGAGGCCGTGCTCCTGCGACGCGGTGCGATCTGGCGCTCGCTCGTGCTAGTGCCGACAGCGCGCATGCAGAGCCTGTCACTGCACCAGGGTCCGCTGCTCAGGATGCTGCGCCTCGTCGACGTCCACGTGCACACCGTCACGGGGCCGATCCACGCGACGCTCGGGGCCTTGGATACAGCCGACGGCGCCAAGTTCTTTCGTGAGGTCGAGGCCAGCGGAGTCGCTGCCGCTGCCGCCGATCGCAGCCATCGCTGGCGTCAGGCGAGCTCATGAGCGACGTTGACGGAAGCCGCCATCGTGACGGTCGCCTCGGCATCGGTATCATCGGCGCGGGCCGCGTCGGCCCGGTGCTCGGTGCCGCGCTCGGCGGCGCCGGCCACGCGATCGTCGGGATCGCGACGCTCTCGGCGTCTGGCCGCGATCGTGCCGACGCGCTCCTGCCTGGCGTTCCGGTGCTCTCGATCCCCGATCTGATCGAACGCAGCGAGCTGGTCATCCTGGCCGTGCCGGAGTCGGAGCTCGCGTCGCTCGTATCCGGGCTGGCTGCGACCGGCGCTTGGCAGGCAGGGCAGCTCGTCGCGCACACCGCACCGGGGCTCGGGATCGGGGTGCTGGCGCCGGCTGTCGCGGCGGGCGCTATTCCGCTCGCGATCCATCCGGCCATGGATTTCACCGGCACCAGCATCGACCTCGTGCGTCTGCGCGAGAGCTGGTGCGTTGTGACCGCGCCGACGCCGGTGCTGCCGATCGCACAGGCGCTCGCGGTCGAGATGGGCTCCGAGCCGATCGTGGTGGCCGAGGCCGATCGAGCCGCGTATGCGGAAGCGATCGAGACCGCGCGGGGCTTCTCCGCGGCGATCCTTGGTCAGGCCGCCGGAATGCTGCGCGAGATCGGCATCGAGAGCCCCGGCCGCCTGCTCGGTCCTCTCGTGCGCTCGAGTGTGGAGAACGCGCTTGCGGGCGCGGATTCGGACCTCCCGCTGCCCACTACGATCG
>JAYWDH010000087.1:0-5729 GCA_043779945.1 Microbacteriaceae bacterium | reverse complement strand
TCGTTCTTCGTGCCCGCGCGCGAGCCGGCCAGCTTGGCGCGGATGTGCTCACCGACCGTGATCGGCTCCGGATAGCGAGCCGGATGCTGAGCATCCAGACTCCACGGCATGGTCGAGATGAGCGCGTCGATGTCGCCGTCGTGGAAGAAAGCGGCCGAGCGCCGGCGTTGGATCGTCCCATCGACGATCGGCGGCTTCACGCGGTGCAGGGTCGACATCCACTGGTCGTTGGTCCAGCGAGCTGTGACGTCGCCGAGGTTGATCAGCAAGGCGCCATCGGCGGGGCTGACGTCGTTCCACGAGCCGTCGCGACCGAGCACCTGCAGACCCTTGACCTGGTCGGCCCAGAGCACGGTGACGATGCCGTAGTCGGTGTGCTGCCCCATGCCGATGAGGTCGCCATCCAGTTCGATGGGACCGGGCGGCAATGCGTAGTTGTTCATGCGCAGTACGTCGAGGGAGTGCGAGGCGTGCCGACTGTAGAAGTTGGCGGGCAGTCCGAGGGCGACGGCGAAGATGTCGGTCATCGTCACGGCGACGCGCTGGGCTTCGTCGAAATAGCGGCCGACGCTCCGCGGGAAGCCGGAAACATCCGGCCAGACGTTCTCGGCGTAGTCATCCGCGGGCAGCGAGATACCCGGGTAATCGGACCGCGACGCTCCCACGTTGAAGGCCTCGAAGAAGTCGTTCATGCGGTTCGCACTCTCGACACCGAGGCTCAGGCTGAGGGACTCGGATTTCGGCGGAGAGTACCCGCGATTAATCTGCGGCGGAGTGCGCCAGGTCTTCTTGGTCTCGAGGTCGAGAGCGAAGAAAGCGTCCATCGCGGCGGCCAGGTCGTCGGTGATCGCGCTCGGGATGCCGTGGCCGACGATCTGCATGAACCCGACCGTGCGGCAGGCCTCGTCGACCGCACGGGCGACTCCGGCGCGCTCGTCCGCGGTTCCGTCAGCCACGAAGGGAGTGATGTCAATCGTCGGGACGTGAAAGGTCATGCTCCGATTCTGGACCGAGCGCGGCATCCGTGGTCAGAATCGAAACATGACTGTCATGCGACCCACCAGGTCGGGCGCCGACATTAATCGGCACATCGGAGACCGGTATCCGACCCGACAGCAGTGCTGATTTTTCGGGCACAGCCCGCGTCTCGAGACTTGTTGCTTGTTCCGTTCTCGATACGCCGCTGCGCGGCTACGCGGCTACTCGGCTACTCGGCTCGCGAGGGTAAGCGCAGCCCACTCGCTTCTTCCTGACGTCCGACACGTGACCGTCGGGGAGGTACAGCGCTGACGAGTCAGCGAGCAGCTTTGAGGATGCGGCTGATCGCCCGACCGGCGACGCAGATCACTGGAATCGAGATCGCGAGCAACTCGAGCACGTTGGGCCGGAGGCGCAGACCGTCGGGACCCCCGATATACGCGCCGATTGGGATGGACGAGCCGCCACCCCACCGCCGCTGCCGAACTCCGCGCCGTCGACAATCATGGCCGGCCGCAGCTGAGCTTCATTCCCAGTGGCACGGTTTCCGCGAGCTTCCCGGTCACATTAGTCACGATCCGTCGCTACGCGTGATGGTGCCCCGAGGGTAGCGCCGCCTTTTGCGCTCATCTGCGCCAGTAGGTATTGCCGTACCGCCGAATTGCTCGTGAGTCCGAGCGCACGCTGCAGCGCACGGCGAACAGCTTGCTGGTCGCCGTCGAGCCGTGCGACGCGGGCCCGGCAGACCCAATAGGGCTGATGCTCACTCACCAGCTCGGGTGCGATCCGATCCAGAAGGGCTCTTGCACCGGGGCCATCGCCTAGTTCGGCCCGCACGCTCGCTGCGCTGATTGTCGCGCCGACCGACGGTGCGACAATCAGCAACGCTTCGTAGAGCGTGGTGATGGCCGACCAGGGCATCTGCAGCCCGTCGGCCCTCGCGGAGTGCGCACCGCTGATGGCCGCCTCCAGCTGGAATCGGCCGGGAGTGCCGATCTGGGCAGCGTGGCGAAGAGCTCTCTCGGCCTCGGAGCGCAGCGGCGCCGACCACAGTGCGACGTCCTGCTCCGACAGCGGAACGAATGCGGCATCGACGATCCGCGCTGTGCGACGGCTCTCCGTGTGCAGCAACAGAGCGAGGAGCCCCCAGCCCTCGGCATGATCGGGGAGGAGCTCGATGATCAGGCGCGCGAGACGCACGGCCTCGGCCCGCAGTAGCTCGTCACGATCGTCGGGTCCGTCGGCGATCGGATCGGACACGCCATAGACGGCGTAAATCGCCTGGAGCACGGTCCCCACGCGCGCGCGCCACTCCGACGGCTCAGGGATTCGAAATCGGATACCGGCGTCTCGAATCTTCGCTTTCGCCCGACTAAGCCGCTGCCCCATCGTCGCGGGTGCCGTGAGGAACACCCTGCCGATCCGCGCAGCATCGACCCCCAACACGGCTTGGAGCATGATGGGCGCGTGCATCCGGTGGTTGACCGCGGGGTGGGCGCAGACGAACAGCAATCCGAGTCGATCGTCGAACTGCGGGATCGAATCGATCGGCCCCTCCCGAAGCTCGAAGACCTCGGGCGGAACGGATGTCACGCGCGTGACCGCCCGCAGCGCGTTGAGCGCGTGGTTACGCGCCGCAACACGCAGCCACGCCTCAGGCGAATCGGGGACTCCCGATCGACGCCACGTCACGACGGCCGAAGCGAATGCTGCAAAGACCGCGTCCTCAGCAAGTTGCAGGTCGCCGGTGCGACGGAACAGCCAGCCGACCAGCCGGCCGTAGCTGCGCTCGTGCGCATCGGCCACGGCTCGGTCGGCCATCTGAACGTCAGGAATCATCGCGGGCTCGAATCAAACGATCGGGGGCAGCACGGGACGGACCTCGACCGAACCGGTAGCAGCGGAAGGGCAGCGCGCGGCCCAGGCGAGTGCCGCATCCAGATCCGGGACCTCGATGACGAAGACGCCCCCCAGCTGCTCCTTCGAGTCGGCGAACGGACCGTCCTGCACGTCGACGGTGCCTCCGCGGGTGCGGAGCGTGGTGGCCGTCGCCGGTGCTTGGAGGCCAGCGCCAGAGACCATCACGCCGCTCTCTCCGATCGCGGCGACGTACACCGCCCACGACGACCAGTACTCGTCGGCCAACTCCGGGTCGGTCCGTGCGGCGAAATCGCTAATCGGCCTCGACGGCCATGATGACGTACTGCATGATGCTCTCCTTCGACTGGTGGTGCCGCGGGATGCGACACCAGAGAGACACCGGGCGCACCCTCATTTCGACATTCTGGCGAAAACGCGGCGCTTCCCCCACTGTTGGGTGCCACCCGAAGACGCGCTACCCCCACCAGTTCACTCCCGACACACTGAAGAAGACACCGCGGCGGGGGCCGCGTCGTCTCTCATCAGGGGGAAACCAGAGTGACAGCGGCCCAATCCGCACTTGAGGCCGAGCGTCAGCGCCGGTTCGCGGATGAACACGCCCGCCTGGCATCCGTCGCCGGACAGATGGCCCGCAGCTTCTGCGCATCCGCCGTGAATGAGCACCGCCTCGCGCGCACCCTCATCGAACTCGAGCCGCTCGGTTACACGCTCCTCGCCGACCGCAAGTGGCCAGGTGCGGCTCGCGCCACGATCGACCTGATCTTGGTCGGACCCGGCGGCGTCATCATCGTCGACGCCAAGAACTGGCGGGAGGTCACCGTTGCCGCCGGCCACGTCTTCCGCGAGCAGGATGACGTCGAGCAGGATGTCACCGCCGAGATCGAACAGCTCGCCGACCTGGTCCTCAGCGCCCAGACCGGTCTCGCCGAGATCGGACTCGCCGCTGGCGAGGTCAGCGCGATGGCGGTCGTCAACCGCCCGCTCCCCCGCACCGAGCTATTCGGCGTCACCGTGCTCGGCGAAGCCGCCGCCGTCACCGAGATCGCTCGCCGCGGTCCGCGCCTCACCGCCGAACAGGTCGCGCGCGTGCGCACCGAACTCGACAAACTCTTCCCGCCGCTCACGACCGGACCGATCACAGTGGTCACCACTGAGCCGAGCACCGAGTCGCCGACCGTCGGGATCCCGCTCGACGTCGATCTCGACACGCTCACAACGCAGCAGATCCAGGATGCACTGCTTGAGGGCATCCGTCGGGCGCCGATCGAAGAGTGGATGGCCTTCCTCGACCCGTCCCAAGCCCGCCTCCTGCGTCGGAGTTTTAACGGACCGTCACGCATTCGCGGAGCGGCAGGGACCGGTAAGACCGTCGTCGCCCTGCACCGCGCTGCGCACCTCGCCCGCACCATGGAGGGTCGCGTGCTGGTCACCACCTTTGTGCGAACTCTGCCCCGCGTGCTCGACGCGCTCATGCTCCGCCTGGCGCCGGATGTCGCCGACCGCATCGATTTCCGAAGCGTGCACAGCTTCGCCCGGGACGTGCTCGTGCAGCGCGGACGCCCCGTTGTCATCGACGGCGCCGGCGCCGACCGTATCTTCAAGGATCTCTGGGAGCGCGAGGGCAAACTCGGCCTTCTCGGCAAGCTCGATCCGACTCCCGCGTACTGGCAGGAAGAGATCGCCTACGTGCTCAAGGGCCGCGGGCTCAGCAATTTCGAGCAATACGTCGAACTGCCGCGCACCGGCCGCCGCCGAGCGCTGAACTACGAGCAGCGCATCGAGATGTGGGGCCTCTACGTGGCCTACGAACAGGCCATCGCCGCCCGCAACATCCTCGACTGGGAAGACGTCGTGCTCGAGGCCGAGGCCTCCCTGATCGCCACGCCCCTGCTCGGCTACGCGGCAATAGTTATCGACGAGGCCCAAGATCTCTCCTGCGCCATGATCCGGATGCTGCACTCCGTGGTCGGCGATGAGCCCGACGGCCTGAACCTGGTCGGCGACGGCCAGCAGACGATCTACCCGGGCGGTTACACCCTCGCGGAAGCTGGCATCTCGATCACCGGCCGCAGCGTCGTGCTGAACCGCAACTACCGCAACACCGTCGAGATCGCGGACTTTGCGTCGGGACTCGTCGAGGGAGATCAAGTCGCCGACATCGAGAGCGGCCTGCAAACGGGTGATCTCGCCGAAGTCACCCGCCGCGGCCCGCGGCCGGTCTACACCGTCTTCCCCTCGCGCTACACGCACGATTCCGCGCTGGTCGAGCGAGTGCAGCGCATCGTCGAGGACTCCGACGGCTCGACCGGCTACGGCGACATCGGCGTGCTCGCGATCTACAGCTGGCACGCCCGGGAAGCGGCCGACGCGCTCGAAGCGGCGGGCATTCCCGTCATTCAGCTCGAGAAGTACGACGGCACACCCACCAACGCGGTCAAGTTCGGCACCGTCAAGCGGGCCAAGGGCCTCGAGTTCAAAGAGGTACTGGTTGTGCGCACTCCCCTGCATCTCGTGCAGGCGGGCCCGGGCCCGGGGCCGGAGGTGGACGACGCTGTCGCCGAGCGACGCACCCTCCAGCGCCGTGAACTTTACGTCGCGATGACACGCGCCCGCGACGGACTCTGGGTCGGCGTCGCCTAGTTCGTCGCCTCCCTCAGCACGTCCGCGAGAGCTGCCGTCACCGCGCCCGCAATGGCATCTCGCTTGGGCCAACGTGCTCAGCGAGCCAGCGGTTCCAGCGCCCGATCGTGGCAAAACCGTCCTCGACGTTTTCGAGCAGCTCGCGGTCGAAGAACCACGGCTCGGGATGGTGCGTGCGCGACACGGTCAATACGGTCCGGCGAAGGAGGCCGATGCGCGGGTGGTCCTTC
>JAYWDH010000086.1:0-5755 GCA_043779945.1 Microbacteriaceae bacterium | reverse complement strand
GTCGAGGCGGTCGACGCCCAGCATGATCGTCTTCGGGTTGCCGAGGTCGTGGCGGATCTGCTGGGCGCGCGCCCGGACTTCCGGGCTGCGCGCCAGGTCTTCGAAACCGTCCACGTCGATCGAGATCGGGAACGGCCGCGCGATCACCTGCCGGGCCCGGTTTGCCCCTCGCGCCGGAACCTCGATCACTGGCGTCTTCGTCGCGTGGCCGAGGAGGCGCCGCACGGCGCGCGAGAAGTTGCCGGCATCCGCGACGCGCTGGAATCCGATCACGTCGGCGCCGAGCAGACCCTCGATGATCTGAGTGCGCCACGGCAGCTGCGAGAAGATCCCGTATGGCGGGAACGGAATGTGGTTGAAGAAGCCGATGGTGAGGTCCGGGCGAGCTTGCCGCAGCATCCGCGGGACCAACTGCAACTGGTAGTCGTGCACCCACACCGTCGCGTTCGGGGCGCAGACCGCCGCGATGGCATTGGCGAAGCGCTGGTTGACACTCACGTAGCTGTCCCACCAGACCCGGTGGTAGCTCGGCGGCGCGATCACGTCGTGGTAGAGAGGCCAGAGGGTGCCGTTGCTGAAGCCCTCGTAGAAGTTCTCCAGATCCTCGTCGCTGAGCTTGATCGGCACGATCCGGATGCCATCCCAGTCGAAGTGCTCGAGCTCCAGGTCGGCCTGGCCCGCCCAGCCCACCCATGCGCCATCCGCCTCGCGCATGATGGGCTCCAGCGCAGTCACGAGACCGCCGGGCGACGGGCGCCAGCTCGACGTACCGTCCTCATCGACCACTCGATCGACGGGGAGACGATTCGAGGCGACGACGAAGTCATACCGTTCATCGCTCATTGCTCCACGGTAGCAGTGCTGATTTCTGCGCCGCCGCAGCCGCGACGCGCCCGATCGGCCAAGCGCGCATCATGCCGGCTCCGAACTGGGGGTGTCCGCGGTTTCGGAGTTCCTGAGACTGTCACCCTCGGACAAATCATCCCGTTAGATTTGAGATCAAATGATTCCCATCGGTATGAGCACCACCTGCGTCTTCCCCGCATCAGTTGAGAAGGCCTTCAAGATGGCACGCCTGGCCGGTTTCGACGGCATGGAGATCATGGTCACCAACGATCCGGTGACCCAGGATCCGATCGCACTTCGCGGGCTGAGCGAGAAGTACGGCCTGCCGATCCTGTCCATCCACGCGCCGACGCTCTTCCTCACAACCTTCGTCTGGGGCCGGGACCCGGCAGTCAAGCTGCGACGCTCGGCCGAGCTCGCCGTCGCCGTCGGTGCCCCTAGCGTTGTCGTGCACCCGCCGTTCCGGTGGCAGTCCGGCTACGCCGAGAACTTCGTTCGCATCGTCGCCGAAACCCAGGCCGAGACTGGCGTCGAGATCTGCGTCGAGAACATGTTCCCGTGGAAGGTCGGCGGCAAGATCATGAAGGCATACCTGCCGAGCCCCGACCCGATCGACATGAAGCCGGATGCGATGACGCTCGACTTTTCGCACGCCTCTCTTACCGGGCGCGACTCGCTCGAATACGCGATGGCCATGGGAGATCGCTTGCGCCACCTCCACCTCTGCGACGGCACGCGGTCGGTTGAGGAGGGCAACATGTTCGACGAGCACTTGGTTCCCGGCTACGGTAACCAGCCGGTCGCCGAGACCCTCAGCTGGCTCGCCGAGAACCACTGGACGGGTCAGGTCGTCGCCGAGGTCAGCCTCCACAAGATTCGCGATCAGAAAACGAAGCTCCGGATGTTGAAGGAGACTGTCGCGTTCGCCAAGCTTTACCTCGGCCAGGAGCACGAGGAGCGTGAGCCTCTCACGGTCGGCTCCGTCAAGGCGCGCCGTCAGCGCAAGGCGGCCCGCCGTAACCTCAAGTCGGCGCGCTCCGACGCGGAGTAGCCCCACTTCGCGCAGTGCGGTGCGGTGCGGAGCGGTGCGCAGCAATGCTGGCGCAACGTTGCGCGAAATGCGCTCAGACTGTCGCGGGAACCAGCCCTAGCGCGCTCGCCCGGCGGGTACGACGGATCGCAACGTTCGCGACGGCAACGCTCGCCAGCCCGAAGAGCAGCAGGGCGACGGCCGAGCCGATCGCGGTGCCCGCGCTTCCGCCGGTGACGATCTGCTGCATCCCCGTCGTCGCCCAGCTGAGCGGCAGGAACGGGCTGATCCACTGGAACGGAGCCGCAAGCAGCTGCACCGGGTAGATGCCAACTGCTGCGATCTGCAGGGCGAGCAGGAACAGCGAGATCAGCAAGCCGGCCCTCCCGAATCCGATCGTCAGCAGATAGTGGAACGCGGTGAACGCGGCTGCTGTGATCACCGAGAACACGAGGGTCGCTGGCAGCAGGCTCCAGCCCACGCCGACCGCGGTGTGCAACAGAAGTACGAGCAGGATCGCCTGCGCGCTCGTCAGCACACCGGCCCCCAGGAGCGCGCTACCGACGACGCGCGAGGAGGACGCGGTCGAGGCCAGCACGCGCCGCGTAACCGGGCGCATCACCAGGAAGACCGCGAGCGCACCAACCCAGAGCCCGACCGGGAGGTAGAACGTCGAGACCGCCTGCGCTAGCTGGGAGATGCTGTGCGCGATGGTCACCGAAAGGCCGACCGGGTTGGCGGCGACCCCAGCCGCCTTGGTGGCCGCGGTGGTATCCGAGCTCGGGACCCGCTTGGCACCATCGCTGAGTCCGGTGGCGAGCGACGTCGCGCCGTCGGCCAGCTGCGCGGTGCCGCTGGCGAGCGACTGGGTGCCGCTCACGAGTGCGGAGCCGTTCGCGGCCAGGGAGTGTGCGCCCACCGCGCTCTGCGAGATCCCTGCCCGGATGCCGTCGATCCCGGCCGTCGTCGATGCGCTCAGGGTGCCTCCCTGGCTTGCAGCGCTGGCGAGCTCTGCCGTGATCCCACGCACCTGCGCCATCAGCGCGGCATTGTTCGGGTCAGCGGCTAACGCGGCGATCGACGCGGTGAGGGCGCTCGACAGCTGCGAGACCCCTCCGGTGTACGACGACACTCCTGCACTCAGCTGGTCGAGGGATGCCGCGCCGCTGTTCAGCTTCGACAACCCCGAGCTGAGCGCGCTCACGCCCGAGGTGTACTTCGACAACCCACTGCCCAGGCTGGACGCACCGGTCGAGACCGATAGCGCCCCCGACGCCAAGCTGCTCGCCCCGTCCGCCGCGTGCGACAGCGAAGCGCCAAGCGTGCCGAGACTCGCGTAGACCCCGGCGATGTACTGCTTCGTGATGGCGGAGCCGAAAGTGCGCACCATGCCGTTGCCGAGCGACTGGGCTACCGAACCAGCCACATACGAGTGCGCGTCGTCCGTGCGGATCGACAGCTGCGCCTGCGTCGGCGAGCTGCCCCGGAGGGAGAGCACCGACTTTGAGAAGCTCTTCGGTATCGTCAGCACCGCGTAGACCTGGCCGTCGGCCAGCGCCTTCTTCGCGTCGGCGGCGTTGCTCAGCGACCAGTCCATGCCGGGGGATTTCGTGCCGGTGAGCTCCGTGACGAGCTGACGGCCGGCGAGCACGTAGTTGGTGGTTCCGTCGACGTTCGTGGTCGTGATCGCCTGATCGGCGTTCACTATCGCCGCCGGGATGCGGGCGACACCTGCCGTCGCGTCACCGAGCGACGCGACGTACAGGCCGACGAAGGCGAGCGGGATGAGAATGACCGCGAGGACCGCGGCGACCCGCAGACGGGGTAGGAATCGGGTCTTCATCGTGTGGCACCTTCCGTGGCGAGCGTGACGTCGAGCAGCTGGACGCGCGGTGGCGTGGCCTCCGCGACCCGGCGCAGGCCGGGCATCCCGACGACCACGGTCGTGGCCGAGGGGGCGAGCCGATCGAGCGCGAGCAAGAATGCTCGCGCGTCGAGCGGATCGGAGAACGGGTCGAGGGCGTCGAGCAGCACGACCGGCGTCCGCTCGCTCAGCGCCACCGCGGCGAGGGCGAGGGCGCGCTCCAACTTCGGCAGCGACTCAATCGCTGTCGAGGCGTCGACCGGCACGGTCTGGCGGCCGAGACCCTGCAGTGCCCCCGAGACGCGACCGGCGCGGATCCGAGCCCGGCGTCCGGCGAAGGGTGCTGCATACCAGGGGCTGGTAAGGCGCAGGTGCTCCTCGAGCAGTTCGCCGAGACTGACCGTGACTCCGGCGCGACCCGGACCCGACAGGTCGGCGATTGCGACCATTCGCGAGACGCGGGCGGAATCCGACGGCAACGGATGCCCGCCCACCTGGGCGCGTCCGCTACGAGGGTCGAGACGACCGGCCACGGTCGCGGCGATGAGGCGCCGAGCGACCGGATCGCCCTCGACGAGGCCGATCGTGCCGGCCGCGAGATGCAGCGACACCGGACCGACCGTGACGGCGGATGCTCCGGATCCGGTCGCGACAACCAGCCCGTCGAGCGAGACCTCCTCGCCGGCGGCGTGCCGATCGAGCGCCCATGCGGTGGCCTCTTGGTGGGAGCGTAGGCCCTCCCCTTCGATGTCCACGTTCGGCAGGATGCGGTTGAGCCAGCGTGGGAGGTACCAAGCGGAACGCCCGGCAAGCGCCATGACGGCGGGAACGAGTGTCATCCGCACGAGGAAGGCGTCAACGAAAACTCCGACCGCCAGCCCGAGCGCGATCACCTTGATGACTCCTGCCCCCTCCGGTACGAAGGCCCCGAAGACGAAGAACATAATCAGTGCGGCGGCCGTGACGACGCGGGCGGCGCCCGAGAAGCCGGTCACGACGGAGGCGCGAGCCACCGCGTTGCGCTCGCGAGCTGTTGACCCGGCCGGCAGCCTGGCGACCCCGTGCACATAGGCCTCGCGCATCCCCGAAACCAGGAAGACCTCGTAGTCCATCGCCAGCCCGAACAGGATCGCCATGAGCAGCACGGGCATAAAGCTCAGGATCGGGCCTGCTTGGGTGCCGAGCGCCGCAGCCCCCCAGCCCCACTGGAACACCGCGACGACGACTCCGAACGCGGCGAAGACCGAGAGCAGGTAGCCGAGGGCAGCCTTGATCGGCACGAGCAGCGAACGGAACACGATCATCAGCAGCAGCACCGAGAGTCCGACCACGATGAGGCCGAAGGGCAGCAGAGCGGAGTCGAGTCGCGAGGAGACGTCGATGGCAACGGCGGTCGCGCCGGTCACCGCGATCGGCATGTTGTACTTCGAGGCGATGAACGGCTCCAGGGCCCGGATGCTCTCCACGAGCTTGGTGGTCTTCGGATCGCTCGGACCGGTGGTCGGGATCACCTGAATGATCGCGGTGTCGAGCGTCGCGTTCGGCGTGCCTGAGCTGACGGACTTGACGCCGGGCAGCTCCTTAATCCGAGTGCCGATGGCCTTCATGTCGGCGATGAAGGTCGTCGACTGGGTGATGTTGACCGTCACGATCAGCGGACCGTTGCGGCCAGGGCCGAACTGTTTGCTGACGATGTCATACGCCTGTCGCGCGCTGGTACCCTTCGGCTGCGATCCGCCATTCGGCAGCGCGAGCGCAAGGCTGAACGCGGGGATCGACACGACGCCGAGCACACCGATCACCGCGATCACAAAGACGACGGGAGCCTTGAGCACGAGGGTGACCCAGCGCTGGCCCAGAGTCAACTTCGCCCGCTTGTCGGCCTTCTTTGCACGGATTTTCGGGATCAGCCGAGTGCCCAACATCCCCATCACGGCAGGCAACAAAGTCGTCGCGGCGAGCATGGCGAGAAGCACCGCGATAGCGGCCGCGATGCCCATCAGCCCCAGGAACGG
>JAYWDH010000085.1:0-34982 GCA_043779945.1 Microbacteriaceae bacterium | reverse complement strand
CCGCAGCCAGACTGCCCATCATGCTCGAGCCGTTCGTCTCGCGGTGGTCGGACGGGCACATCGTGAACGACCTGTCGCCGAATGCGGTGGTGCTCTCGATTGCGATTGCGGCCGGCCTCGGTGGCAGCAGCGCCTACACGTGGATGAAGCTGCCGGTCGTTGCCGACATGGAACGCGTGATGGAGGCGACCACATTGCCGACTCTGCTGCTTGGCGGTGATTCTGGGGTCGACCCTGATGAGACGTTCGCCGCATGGCAAGACGCACTGACGCTGCCAGGCGTGCGGGGCCTCACGGCGGGGCGCACGCTGCTGTATCCGCCTGACGGCGACATCGCGGCTGCCGTCGACACAGCAGCCGCTCTGGTTCACCCCGCCGGAGTGCTCGGCCGCTGATCAGACGAACTCCACACCATCGCCTTCGAGACGAGACACCATCAAACGCTAAAGGACGTCGCATTATGAGCACTGCCGAAACACTGCCCATCGTCACCCACTGGATTGACGGTGCGTCATACGAGTCGACGAGCGGTCGCACCGCTCATGTTTACGACCCTGCCCTGGGGGTCGTGACGAAGCGTGTTGCTCTCGCCGGTCCCGCGGAGATCTCGGCCGCGATCGCGTCGGCGAAGGCCGCGTTTCCGGCCTGGCGAGACACGACGCTCGCGAAGCGACAGAGCGTGCTGTTCAAGTTCCGTGAATTGCTGGATGCGCGCAAGGGCGAGCTCGCCGAAATCATCACGAGCGAACACGGCAAGGTAGTCTCCGACGCACTTGGCGAGATCTCTCGCGGCCAAGAGGTCGTCGAGTTCGCGTGCGGCTTGGCGCACCACCTGAAGGGTGAGTTCAGCGAGCAGGTCTCGACGGGTATCGACGTGTACTCGCTGCGCCAGCCGCTCGGTGTCGTTGGCATCATTTCGCCTTTCAACTTTCCTGCGATGGTTCCGGCATGGTTCTTCCCCATCGCGATCGCTGCAGGTAACACTGTCGTGCTCAAACCAAGCGAGAAAGACCCGTCTACGGCCAACTGGATGGCCGAGCTGTGGAAAGAAGCAGGGCTTCCGGACGGTGTGTTCACGGTGCTGCACGGCGACAAGGAGGCGGTCGACGGCCTGCTCGAGCATCCGGACGTGAAGTCGATCTCGTTCGTCGGCTCGACGCCTATCGCCCGCTATGTCTACGAGACGGGCACTCGTAACGGAAAACGTGTGCAGGCCCTCGGTGGTGCGAAAAACCACATGCTCGTGCTCCCCGACGCCGACCTCGACCTGGTCGCCGATGCGGCCATCAACTCCGGGTTCGGCTCGGCCGGTGAGCGATGCATGGCCATCTCGGTGGTCGTCGCGGTCGAACCGGTCGCCGATGAACTCATCGGGAAGATCAGCGACCGCATGTCGACGTTGCGAACTGGCGACGGTCGCCGGGGCTGCGACATGGGTCCCCTCGTGACGCTGCAGCACCGCGACAAGGTCGCGTCATACATCGGCATCGCGGAAGACGACGGTGCCCGAGTCGTTGTTGATGGTCGTGAGGTGAACCCCGACGGCGACCCGAATGGATTTTGGCTCGGCCCCACGCTGATCGACAACGTTCCGACATCGTCGCGCGCCTACACCGAGGAGATCTTCGGTCCGGTGCTTCTGGTCGTGCGCGTTCAGAGCTACGAAGAGGGAGTCGACCTCATCAACTCGGGTGCATTCGGCAACGGAACAGCCATTTTCACCAACGATGGTGGCGCCGCGCGGCGCTTTCAGAACGAGATCCAGGTCGGAATGATCGGCATCAATGTGCCGATTCCCGTACCGGTCGCGACGTTCTCGTTCGGCGGATGGAAGGATTCGCTCTTCGGCGACACAAAAGCCCACGGCGCGGAAGGCGTTCGTTTCTTCACTCAGCAGAAAGCGATCACCAGCCGGTGGCTCGACCCGAGCCACGGCGGAATCAACCTCGGCTTCCCCCGGAACGACTAGTCCGGTTCCCGTCAAGTCGTCAGCAGTGCCCGGTTTGACGAACTCGGGCCGGGCGGGATGCTGGCCCGACGCGGACTTGGAGTTGAAGGTGTGGTCGTTCGTTGATTTCTCGAAATCGCCTCTTCGCGGGCTGGTCTCCGGCGGACGATCCGCCGTTGTCCGTGTCGAGTCGTCACGAGGGCGACTCGCAGAAACGTTCCGCCGCGATCACGGCCAGGTACGAAGCTCACTTGAGCTTGCTTGTCGTGCGCAAATCCCCTGGACGGGATCCTCCCCACGTCGTGTTCGTTTCGGGTGCGCTATTGAGAGCTGAGGTTGGGGCCCGTCGTTGATCGGATGACGAGCGAGGGCACTGACGTCTGGATCTGCGCTTCGCCCCCGATGTTGCTTAGTCTGTGCAAGGCCATCAGGGCGGCGCTGCGGCCGAGACTTTGACTGTGAATGTCAACGGTCGTGAGCGCTGTGCCGGGCGCGCGACTCACGGAACTGTTGTCGTAGCCGACTACCGAGACGTCTCGACCTGCCACCAGACCACGAGTCGCGAGGGCCTCAAGCACGCCGAATGCGGCTTGATCGTTATGGGCGAAAATCGCCGTCGGCGAGTTTTGACTGTCGATAATCGCGCCCGCGTCGAGTGCGGCTGTGGATTTCGAGTACGTCGTCAACACGACGTGACTGTGAAGTCCCGCATGTGCCATGGCGGCTTCGTATCCGATTCGTCGGTCCAGGTAACCGTCCGTGGGAGGATTCGCCAGAAATACGATTTTGCGATGGCCGAGTTCGATCAAATATTGCGTGGCCGAGCGAGCGCCGAGATAGTTATCGGAAACCACACTGTCGACCGTGGGAATGTGCCGTGCGACACTCACGACGGGAACCCTGTTGTTGAGGTCGATCACGCCCTCGTCCGAAAGTTGCAATCCCGCGGCGATGATCACGTCTACACGACTCTGCTGGAGGGTATCGAGGGCGTCGGCGTCACGCTGCCCGTCTGCGGTGCCGACGGCAAGTACGAGATGCTTGTTTTCTGCGTCAGCGATCCCTCGCAGCCCATCGTAGATGTCGGCAAAAAGGTCATTGTGCAGATCCTGGAGGAAGACGCCGAACGTGCTAGTGGCGTGCTCCGCAAGGCGGGCCGCTACGCGATTTGGTGTGTAATTCAGGCGCCGTCCGGTTTCCAGGATGCGATGACGAGTTCTCTCGCTCACGCCGACCGCGCCTCGATACGCCAAAGACACCAAGGCTCGCGAGACGCCTGCCTCCCGGGCGACATCCTCCATCGTGATTCTGCTCACGTCACCCTTCCTGCCGCTGAGCAGAGTCTGCCCCCGATGTTCGGCGCCCGACGGGCTAGAGCAATCATCGCCTCTGCGGTCCCCAGCTTTGCATCATCAAAACGGAAGGCCAGCTACGCGTGTGGTTGACAGGCTTTTGGCGGCAGTTCTGAAGATGTGAAAGTTTCGGGTGTCGAATCTCTCCCGCCGTTCCAAATATAGAGCGCTCTAGGTTATCTTTGTCTTAACAATTGCAACTTACGAGGGATGAGGTCTTCGTGGCTGAGAACGTCACTGATCAACCGCGGATCGGCATTGCACCCGACTCCTGGGGCGTGTGGAATGCGGTTGATGATGCGCAACCGGCCCCTGAACAGTACCTGCGCGAAATATCAGAGGCGGGCTATCACTGGACGGAACTCGGCCCCTACGGATATCTCGGCACCGATGCCGCCAAGATCCAAGCCGATCTCGACAGCAACGACCTCGCTCTTTCGGCTGGGACAGTTTTCACGGAACTGCATCGCGGCCCAACCGAGATAGAAAAGGCGTGGGCAGACGTGAGCTTGGTCGCCGGCCTGGTCCGCGATCTCGGTGGGAAACATGTAATCGTCATTCCAGGACTCTGGAAACGCAGCCTTGAAGGCCGCGTTATTGGTGACCGAACCTACGACGCTGCGCAATGGGACGCCGTTTTCGCCGGACACAACGAGATCGGGCGCCGACTTCACGACGAGTTCGGACTAGCCCAGCAGTTTCATTCGCATGCAGAAAGCCCCATCGGTTCATACCGCGAAATTAAGCGTCTTCTCGAAGGCACGGATGAGCGCTTCATGAACCTCTGCTTGGACACCGGACACGTTGCCTACTACGGGACCGACAGCGTTCGCCTCATTCGGGACTTCCCCGATCGTCTCGGCTATCTCCATCTCAAACAGGTCGAGCCCGACCTTCTTGCCGATGTACTCAAGAACGAGATCTCGTTCGTCGAAGCCGTGACGCAAGGCGTCATGATCGAACCCCCATTCGGCGTGCCCGCGTATGGCCCGGTCTTACGCGAAGCCGCCGCCGCGAACCCTGGCCTCTTCGCCGTCATCGAGCAAGACATGTATCCGGTCGGCGAGTTCTCCATTCCACTTCCCGTCGCGATCCGCACCCGTGAATACATCGAGAACTGCGGCGAACCGGTCCGTTTCAGATGACCACACAACTCAACGAGGAGAACAAAATGGCACACTCCGTCAAGATCGGAATCATCGGTGCAGGAATGGCTGGTCAGGCGCATGCCTTCGGCTACCGCAACGCCATGATGGCCGTGGGCTTGGGCCTCACCGTAGAGCTCGACACCATCGCGGATCCGAATTTAGCCCTCGCCCAATCTGTCGCCGCCCGCTACGGATTCAAGAATGCGACGGCCGACGTCGATGCTCTGATCGCCAGCGATGTGGACGTCATTAGCGTTGCTCTTCCCAATTTCCTTCACGCCGAAGTGCTGCCCAAGGTTCTCGCATCGGGTAAGCATGTTTTCGCTGAGAAACCCATCGGGCGGACTCCCGCCGAAGCGGCAAGCCTCCAGAAGCTTGCCGAGCGCACTTCGGCGATAACCGGAGTCGGGTTCTCATTCCGCCGGCTCCCGGGCCTTGCCGCACTAGCGGTGGCCGTCGCAACGGGTCGGATCGGCGAAGTCCACAGCCTTCGCGCCTGGTACTACGCCGACTACGCGGCTGACCCGAGCGGCGCTCTTTCCTGGCGATACTCGCAGGAGCAGTCCGGCGGCGGCGCGCTGCTTGACATCGGTGCTCACGCCATCGATGCGGTTCACTTCGTGGCCGGAGCGATCTCAGAAGTTTCTCACGCCTCGCTCGCTACGGTGATCGCGGAACGCCCGCTGTCAGGCTCGGACGAGTTGGGGCCGGTCACGAATGACGATGTCGCACTGTTGACGGTGAAATTGGAATCGGGCGCCATTGGACAGATCGCCTTGAGTCGAATTGCTGCTGGCATGCCCAACTCGCTTGGTGTGGAAATCTATGGAACACGGGGCAGCGCCTCATTCGACTCCATTGTTGCTGGTGAGTTCAACCTATTCGAGACCGACATCACCGATGCAGCCTTCAACGGTCCGAGACGGATCTTTACGGGTCCTGCACACCCGTATTTCAGTGACGTGGCGGCAATGCCCGGTGCCGGGGTGGGAACTGGATATGCCGAGGCGTTCGTCGCTGAGCTTCAGGAATTTTTGCGGTCAGTCGCAACTCTCACGCCAATGGATACCGACTTTGAACAGGCCAGTCAGATGATGAACGTGGTTGGTGCCGCTTTTGAATCCAACCGAACTGGAAAAGCGGTCGCGGTTGCCAAGGCCTAGCAGGTCACGAACGGCGGCTTGGCCGACCAGACCATGACGATCCGGCCAAGCTGACGAAGCCCCTCACCGAATGGCTGCGTCAGGTGCCGACCGACTGACGGCCTGTCGGCGGCGGCAGTCTGGACGTGAGCCCCCGCCGGACCCCCACAACCGACACCGATTCAACCGTGCCCATCGGTGTCCATCCCGATCCAAAACCACCGTGAAATCAGCGGAGTCGGTGCCATACCCAGAGGTTGTGTGGCCTACGATTTGAGTTCAAATCCCACCGGTTCCGCCACGAAAAACCCCTGTTGATCAAGAGTTTTTCTCTATCCATTTGTAGGGCCAAGCGCTTTTGGCAACAATCCAGCAACTCCGTACTGATCCAGGAGGGGTCGTGCTGATCGAGGTGGCGGCTATTTCGGGGTCCCAATGGGATTGGCAACAGTCTCCGGGCCCGCTCACGGCTCCGTGCGCGCGCAGTGCTGAGGCACAGCGAGGAGCACCGCGACCATTGCGTCATCCCGTCGCGCGGGGTAATTCGAGATTGATCGAGGAGTGGTGCCGATCGGTATTCCCGCCTGAGTCTGGAGTCGCGCTCGCGCATGCCACGTGGTAACGATGAGCGGACCGCTATGTGCCCGAGCGTTTGTGGTCTTCACCGGGTACCAGGCGGCATCCATCTCCAGCACATGCGGCGGAATCTCGGTGCCGTCCCTGCGGATCTTGGCCATCTCAACTCTGGACTTCTTGTCCCTCTGCCGTGGCCCGTTCGCGCTGTGGACGCTGAGCGCGGTCCTGTCGACCGTGAGTCCGAAGTCACGGTAAATATCCTCCAGTTCGGCGGCGACCGATCTGATAGCCATCAGCAGCGCCTTCGACGTCTGGTGGCCCCGGTTGGCGACCGGCTCCTCGGTGTTTGACTCGGCAATCGGCGTCTGACAGGATTACTTCCCGAACGGTCGGTATATATTTCCCACGAAGGGTAGCTGCGTATGGCTGAGGCCTTTCTGGTCGGAGGCGTTCGTACGCCGGTTGGCCGCTACGGCGGCGTGCTCGCCACCGTGCGACCGGATGACCTCGCCGCCCTAGTCGTGCGTGAGGCAGTGGCACGCGCTGGCATCGACCCTGCAACCATCGACGAGGTGATTCTGGGTGGCGCCAACCAGGCCGGGGAAGACAACCGCAACGTCGCCCGCATGTCGGTGCTTCTCGCGGGCCTTCCCGATCACATCCCTGGCATTACGGTCAATCGGCTCTGCGCGTCCGGGCTCTCGGCCATAACCATGGCAGCCCAAGCGATCCGTGCCGGCGATGCCGACATCATCATCGCGGGGGGCGTCGAGTCGATGACCCGTGGCCCGTGGGTGCAGGCGAAGCCGGAGAAGGCCTTCGCGAGGCCAGGGGCTGAGTTCGACACCTCGATCGGATGGCGCTTCGCGAACCCGATCCTCACCGCCCGCGACAAGGCCACCTTCTCCATGCCGGAGACTGGCGAAGAGGTTGCGCGAGTCTACGGCGTCACACGCGAGGAGGCGGATGCCTTCGCGCTGGAGAGCCACCGCAGGGCGATCGCGGCAATAGACGCTGGCCGCTTCGATTCCGAGATCGTCGGTGTCGACACGGCTCGCGGCACGGTGCTCCTGGATGAGGGGCCGCGCCGTGACACGACCGCCGGGATTCTTGCCGGACTACGGCCGGTAGTGAAGGGGGGCACCGTCGTGACCGCCGGAAACTCCAGCGCGCTCAACGACGGTGCATCGGCCATCGTCGTGGCGAGCGCGGAAGCCGTCGATCGCTACGGGCTGGTCCCGCGAGCGCGCGTCATCGTGGGCGCGAGCGTCGGCGTTGCACCCGAAGTCATGGGAATCGGCCCCGTCCCCGCGACCCAGAAGGCACTCGGTCGGGCCGGCCTGTCGGTTGACGATCTCGGATCGATCGAACTCAACGAGGCCTTCGCGACTCAGTCGATCGCGGTCATTCGCGGTCTCGGGTTTGACGCCGCGCGGGTCAATGCGGACGGCGGCGCGATCGCTCTCGGGCATCCGCTCGGTTCGAGTGGATCACGACTCGTGGTGACTCTTCTTGGCCGGATGCAGCGTGAGGACTCTCGCTACGGACTCGCGACGATGTGCGTCGGGGTTGGGCAGGGCAGCGCGCTCATCATCGAAAGGGTGGGCTGACCGTGGAAGTGTCCATCGGGGAAGTTGAGACGCGGTCGACGATCGTCATCACGCGGTCGGCCGACCGGGTGGTCGTCCGGCTGAATCGTCCGGACGTGCGCAACGCGATCAACCAGGAGATGGTCGACGATCTTCACGCGGTTTGCGCCGAGCTCGAGGCGAGTCCGCGCATCCTGATCATCATTGGCGGCGACGGCGTCTTCGCCTCAGGGGCCGACATCGCGGAGCTTCGGGCGCGCAACTCTACGGACGCTCTCAAAGGCATCAACACGATGCTGTTCATCCGTATCGCCGAGCTGCCGATGCCGGTGATCGCGGCGATCGACGGCTACGCGCTCGGCGGGGGCGCGGAACTCGCTTACGCTGCGGACTTCCGGATCGGAACGCCGCGCGTGAAGCTGGGGAACCCGGAGACCGGGCTCGGGATCGTCGCCCCAGCCGGTGCGCTCTGGCGACTGCGCGAACTTGTCGGGGAGCCGCTAGCCAAAGAGATCCTGTTGGCCGGACGCGTCCTCACCGCGGAGGAGGCAAGGGCGGCGCAGCTGCTCACCCGAATCAGCGAGCCCGACGGGCTGCTCGCCGCCGCACACGCGCTCGCCGACGAGATCGCCTCGAAGAGTTTCCAAGCGACCATCAAAACCAAGGCGATCATGCGAGTCGACCGGGGGCCACATCCGCAGGTCGACCTGGAGGCGCAAGCCGTTCTCTTCGATTCTGAGGAGAAGCATCGCCGAATGGGAGAGTTCCTCGAACGGAGGCCGAAGTGAGCGAGGTCGAAGTGCACGATGGTGACCTGAGTGAGGTGCCAGCGCGCGTGGGCGTCCTGGGTGGCGGCCGTATGGGCGCGGGCATCGCTCACGCGTTTCTCGTCTCCGGTTCAGCGGTCGTCGTGGTGGAACGCGATGAAGAGCAATCCGATGCCGCGCTCGAGCGGGTGACGTCGGCCGCGCTGGCGAGCATCGAGCGTGGCACCGTCGCGGAGCACATTGACTCGCTTGGAGAACGGCTTCACGTCGGCATCGATGACGCGCTCTTCGATGGATGCGACCTCGTGATCGAAGCAGTGCCCGAGGACTTAGGCCTGAAGATCGCGTCATTGCGGCGCATAGAGAATCGCGTCGGTGCCGAGGTGCCGATTGCGAGCAACACCTCGTCGATCTCGATCGACGCCCTGGCCGCAGAACTTCGATTCCCCTCACGTCTGCTCGGAATGCACTTCTTCAACCCGGTCCCGGCATCCGAACTCGTCGAAATTGTGATCGGCGCCGCCACCGAACCCTCGTTGGTCATAGCGGCCAAGAGCTGGGTCTCCGCGCTGGGCAAGACGCCGGTGACCGTGCGTAACTCGCCCGGGTTCGCCTCTTCAAGGCTGGGCCTTGTCGTCGGTCTCGAAGCGATCAGGATGCTCGAAGAGGGTGTCGCGTCGGCCGAAGACATCGACGCCGCGATGGTGCTCGGCTACAAGTTCCCCCTCGGCCCACTGCGGCTCACGGACATCGTCGGATTGGACGTGCGCCTCGGCATCGCCGAATATCTGCATTCGCAGCTTGGCGATCGATTCGCGCCGCCTCAGCTGCTGCGTGACAAAGTAGCCGCCGGTGAACTCGGCAGGAAGTCTGGCCGCGGATTCTTCGACTGGAGTGCCGGATGACCCGCTATTCCGCTGCGTCGACGATGAGGTTCGTGATGCGTGCCGTGCACAGCAGGCGATCCCGGTCGTCGCGGATCTCGATCGCGTGCGAGGTGACGCGCCTGCCTAGCGAGATCGCTGTGGCCGTTCCTGTGACGATCCCGGACACGGCTGAGCGGTGGTGCGTCGCGTTGATATCGAGACCGACTGCCGACTTTCCTGGCCCCGCGTGGATGACCGCAGCCCATGACCCGAGCGCCTCAGCGAAAGCGAGTGATGCGCCGCCGTGTAGAAGCCCGAACGACTGGCGGTTGCCCTCCACGGGCATCGTCGCGACGACGCGTTCGGTCGATTCCTCGACGATCACGACGCCCATTTTTTCGTCGAGCTCACCGAGAACAATCTTCCAGATGCCATCAGCCACCGCCATGGCGCCAGTGTATCGACGCGAGAATCCAGACCAAATCGAGGAGAAAATCCATGAGTGAGATCCTGCCGAGCTACCTGAACGGCGCCTGGTGGACGCCCAATGATGATTTCCAGGCAGCCGTTGTGCGTGATGCGTCGAACGGTGAAATCGTCACGAGGGTCAGCACGAAGGGCATCGACCTGGCCGCAGCGCTCGACTACGCGCGGACCGTAGGTCAGGCGTCGCTCGGCGAGCTCACCTTCCACAAGCGCGCGCTCCTGCTCAAGGAATTTGGCCAGATCCTCACTGCCCGTAGGGATGAACTGTATGCGCTTTCATCGCGCACCGGCGCGACACGGGGCGACTCCATGGTTGACATCGACGGCGGAATCGGCGTGCTTTTTACCTACGCATCCAAGGGCCGCCGCGAGCTGCCCAACACCCGCGTCTACGTGGATGGCCCGGTCGAGTCCCTCTCGAAGGACGGTTCGTTCCTCGCCCGCCACATCTATACGCGCCTCTCCGGCGTGGCAGTTCAGATCAACGCTTTCAACTTTCCCGTCTGGGGTTCCCTCGAGAAGTTCGCGCCCGCATTTCTCGCCGGTGTGCCCACCGTCGTGAAGCCAGCGACGCCGACCGGCTATCTTGCCGAGGCGTTCATTCGCATCCTGGTCGAGTCTGGCCGCCTGCCCGATGGCTCACTGCAGCTGGTGTCCGGAGGCATCCCCGGCCTGTTCGAGAACCTTCGCTTGGGCGACCTTGTTGCGTTCACCGGCTCGGCCTCGACCGCGGAACGCCTGCGCTCCAGCGAGTCGGTGAAAACCGGCGGCGTGCGATTCACCAACGAGACCGACTCGATCAACGCGTCAGTGCTGGGCGAAGCCGCGGTGGCGGGTACGCCAGAGTTTGACGCGTTCGTGCGCGGTGTCGTCACCGAAATGACCGTCAAAGCCGGGCAGAAGTGCACGAGCATCCGCCGAGTGATCGTGCCACGCGCATCGGCGGATGCCGTGACTGAGGCGGTCCGATCCCGCATCGCCGAGCGCATCATCATCGGCGATCCTCGGGCGGAAGGGGTCACGATGGGGCCGCTCGCGTCCACCGAGCAGCGCGACGAGGTGCACAGCCAGGTCGCCAAGCTCATCGCCGCGGGCGGCCGCATCGTCGTCGGAAGTACGGATGTCCCCGAGGCCACGCAGGTGGACGGGTCGGTTTCTTCCGACTCGGCTGGTGCCTACGTGTCGCCGGTGCTGCTCCGCTTCGATGACTCGACGGCTGCGGCCGTGCACGAGGTCGAGGCCTTCGGGCCGGTGGCGAGCCTGCTGGCCTATGACTCGCTCGATGAAGCCATCGCGCTCGTCGGCAAGGGCGGCGGCTCCCTCGTTACCAGCATCGCCACGCACGACCCGGCCGAAGCGGTCGCGCTCTTGAGCGGCATCGCCTCGTTCAACGGCCGCGTGCTCGTTCTCGACCGGGATGACGCGCGAACCTCCACCGGGCACGGCTCGCCCGTTCCGCACCTGGTGCACGGTGGTCCCGGTCGCGCGGGCGGCGGCGAGGAGCTGGGCGGTATCCGGGCGGTTCTGCATCACATGCAGCGCACGGCGATCCAGGGCTCGCCCGAAATGCTGACCGCGATCACCGGCATCTGGCATGCCGGAGCTGCTTCTTCGCACGAGGGACGCCATCCGTTCCGCAAGTCGCTCGAGGAGCTCACTCTGGGCGACAGTGTCGTCTCCGCCAGCCGCGTGGTGACCCTGGCGGACATCGAGCACTTCGCCGAGTTCACTGGCGATACCTTTTACGCGCACATGAACGAGGAGGCTGCGGCGGCGAATCCGTTCTTCCCGGGCCGCGTCGCCCACGGGTATTTGCTCGTGTCGTGGGCGGCTGGACTGTTCGTGGACCCGGACCCGGGGCCGGTGTTGGCGAACTACGGGCTCGAGAATCTGCGCTTTCTCACGCCGGTGTCGCCCGGCGACACCATCCGCGTCGTGCTCACCGCCAAGCAGATCACGCCGCGCGAAACGGACCAGTATGGCGAGGTGCGCTGGGATGCCGTTCTCATCAACCAGAAGGACGAGATCGTCGCGTGCTACGACGTTCTCACCCTGGTCGCCAAGGTGACTTACGAGGCGGAAAGCCCCTCGAACGCCACGGCAAGCACTTCGCTGGCGAGTTGATCGGCAGACTCCGGTCCGCCCGGGCGATACCACTCGACGATGGAGTTGATCATCCCGAATATCAGGCGAGTGGCCACGCTCGGGTCAATGTCTGACCGCACGGAGCCCTCGTCGCGGGCGGCGAACACGAGAGCCGTGACCGAGCGGTCGAAATCGCGGCGCCGCTTCAGTGCAGCCCGTTCGACATCCGTGTTTCCTCGAACGCGTAGCAACAACGTCACGTAGGGGAGTTTCTCGATCAGGATGTGAACGGCACCGTTCAACACGTAGGCCAGCCGATCTTCTGCCCTGCCCGTGGTTGCGCCATCCTCGAGTAGAAGCCTCTCGAGACCGCCGAGTGCTTCGTCCAGCGCAGCGCGCAGAAGCTCGACCTTCGCAGGAAAGTGATGGTAAATCGCAGCCTTGCTGAGGCCAAGGCGCGCGGAAAGCGTGCCCATCGAGGTCGCGTCGTAGCCCTGTTCGATGAACGCAGCGACAGCAGCGTCGAGCACAAGCTGCGGGTCGATCCCCGGCCGACCTCGCTTGGGTGGTGTTGCTGCGTCTGTATCCGACATCGCGGGTAAGTCTGGCACGCGGTCAGCTGCGGAGGTCGTAGAGCCGCTTCAGCTTGCCTTCGCTGCGCGGGAGCGACCCCTTCGGCACGATCGCGACCTCGACTGACGAGCCGATCTGCACCTTGATGCGCTTAACGAGCACGGCGATCGCCGCCATTGCGTCGTCGTCGCTCGCGTTGTCGCGCGGTTCGATCTTGACGGTCAGGTGATCCATGCGGGTTGGCCGGGTGAGTTCCAGGATGAAGTGTGTCGACAGCGGTTCTATTCCGAGAACGATCTCCTCGATCTGGGTCGGGAAGAGATTGACCCCGCGCAGGATGATCATGTCGTCGTTGCGGCCAGTGATCTTGGCAATCCGGCGCATCGAGGGCCGCGCTGTTCCCGGCAAGAGGGTTGTGAGGTCCTGGGTGCGGTAGCGGATGATCGGGAACGCCTCTCTGCTGAGCGAGGTGAACACGAGCTCCCCTTCGGTTCCGTCAGCGAGCGGCGTCCGGTCTTGGCGTCGATGACTTCGGGGAGAAAGTAGTCCTCCCAGATGTGCGGACCATCCTTGGTTTCGATGCATTCGTTGGCGACGCCCGGCCCCATAACCTCGCTGAGTCCGTAGATGTCGAGCGCGTCGATGTCGAGTCTCTCCTCGATCTCGAGCCGCATGCTGTTGGTCCAGGGCTCAGCGCCGAGTACACCGCCCCGAAGAGACGACAAGCGCGGGTCCATGCCCTGTTCGACCATGCAGTCGGCGATCGTCATGAGGTACGAGGGCGTGCTCATGATCACATCTGGCTCGAAATCGCGGATGAGTTGCACCTGTTTGAGGGTTTGCCCGCCGGACATGGGAACGACGGTTGCACCCAGGGCCTCGATGCCGGCGTGTGCGCCAAGCCCGCCGGTGAAAAGCCCGTAGCCGTAGGCATTGTGGACGCGCATCCCGGGGCGAACGCCGGATGCTCGCAGGGACCGCGCGACGAGGCTGGCCCAGATCTCGAGGTCGCCTGCGGTGTATCCGACGACCGTCGGGGCACCCGTTGTTCCGGAGGAGGCGTGGATGCGTGCGATGCGCTCCCGCGGAACCGCGAACATCCCGAACGGATAATTCTCTCGCAGGTCCGCTTTGGTGGTGAAGGGGAGTTTTTGCACGTCATCCAGGCCGCGAACGTCATCGGGATGTACGCCTGCCTGATCGAATGTGCGCCTGTAGTGCGGCACGTTTTCGTAGGCGTAGCGCACGGTCTGCTTGAGTCGCTCGAGTTGAAGCGACAGGAGCTCGTCGCGCGACATCCGCTCGGCAGCGTCTAGTTCGCTGGTTTCGGCGGGACGCAGCCGGGTCTTGGTTGTCGTTGATATTGCGCTGTCCTTCTCGCGGCGGGGGAACGGTTAGGGGGCTTAGGCGGTTGGGGACGGGGGGACGGGAAGATTGGTGCGACGACTGCGTCCGCGGAACTCCGCGACAACCGCGCCGTTCTGGTCGGTCACCTGCACGTCGTAGATACCGGAGCGCCCGGCGACGGACCTCGACTCTGCGCGAGCGGTGAGCGTGTCGCCAGCCGTGGTCGTCGCCAGGAAGGTGATATCGGCGCCGGCGGCGACCGTGACGGCATCACCGCTGTTGCAGGCGATCGCGAATGCGGTGTCGGCGACGGCGAACACGAATCCACCGTGCGTGATCGCGAACCCGTTGAGCATGTCTTCGCGCACCGGCATCGAGACGACGGCGCAGCCAGGCTCGCTGACTTCGACGATCATTCCGAGGAATTCAGAGGCGCGGTCGCGCTGCATCATTCCGATCGCGGATCGAATCGTCTCCGTCGTCATGTGTGCACTCCTCGTTGAGTCGACTTCGATCTTCGGGGTGGTTGCTCCCGCACTGTCGCCGTGAATATAATACTGAACGACCGGTAGATAAATCCAGCGACCTTGAATGTCGTTCCTCAACAACGGGAGTCGAAGATGACCGAACAGCTTGTGGCAGTTGGCCAGAAGCCAGTCGAGGTGTCCGCTGAGGAGCGCGAGTTCGACCGCCTCATCGAGGCGGACATGCGCATCGAGCCGCGCGACTGGATGCCGGATGCCTACCGCAAGACGCTCGTGCGCCAGATCTCGCAGCACGCACATTCGGAGATCATCGGCATGCAGCCAGAGGCCAACTGGATCACGCGCGCTCCGAGTCTGAAGCGTAAGGCGATTCTCATGGCCAAGGTGCAGGACGAAGCCGGTCACGGTCTCTACCTCTACTCGGCAGCTCAGACGCTCGGCGTCGACCGCGAGACGATGTTCGAGCAGCTCATTACTGGGGCCGCGAAGTATTCCTCGATTTTTAACTACACGACCCCGACCTGGGCCGACATGGGCTCGATCGGATGGCTGGTCGACGGCGCCGCGATCTGCAACCAGGTGCCGCTGTGCCGGGCGTCGTATGGTCCGTATGGTCGTGCGATGACTCGCATCTGCAAGGAGGAGTCATTCCACCAGCGCCAGGGATTCGAGATCCTGCTGACGCTGATGCGCGGTACCGACGCACAGCGCAGGATGGCGCAAGAGTCGGTCAACCGTTGGTACGCGCCAGCCTTGATGATGTTTGGGCCGCCCGATGATGAGTCGCCCAACTCGCAGCGCAGCATGGCGTGGAAGATCAAGCGGTTCAGCAATGACGACCTTCGCCAGCGCTTCGTCGACATGCTCGTACCGCAGGCCGAGATCCTCGGGGTGACCCTGCCCGACCCCGTTCTCAACTGGAACGAGGACCGCGGACACTACGACTTCGGAAACCTCGACTGGAACGAGTTCTATGAAGTCCTTGCCGGGCGCGGACAGGCCAACACGGTGCGCGTCGCCCGACGCCGCAAGGCGCACGAAGACGGCGCCTGGGTACGCGAGGCCGCTCGTGCCTACGCAGACGGGAAGCACGCGAACGTCCAGGTGGCTTCGTGACCAGCCCTGGCGACTCCGGAGCGCGCGAGACCTGGGCGCTGTGGGAGGTCTTCATCCGGTCATCTCGTGGACTCTCGCACGTTCACGCGGGATCGCTGCATGCTCCCGACCAGACCATGGCGGTCCGAAATGCTCGTGACCTCTACACGCGTCGAGCAGAGGGCGTGTCGATCTGGGTCGTGCGAGCATCGGACATCACCTCGTCCGATCCCGACGCCAAGGGCGAGTTCTTCGAGTCGCCGCAAGGCAAGGAATATCGCCACGCGACCTATTACACCGAGTCCGAATCGGTGCCCCACCTGTGAACCACAGCAATCACACCATCTCCACCGCAATCACCGCCGAGACCATCGCTGACTCATCGGTCGTTGCGCCTGAGGTCGTGGCGCAGTATGTGGTCGGGCTTGGCGATGACGCGCTCGTTCTCGCGCACCGGCTAGGGGAGTGGATCGCGAACGCACCCGAACTCGAAGAGGACGTCGCACTCGGCAACATCGGCCTCGACCTCCTCGGCCACGCCCGCAGCCTCCTGACCTATGCGGGCACGGCGTGGGACAAGTCTGAGGATGATCTCGCGTACTTCCGCGACGAGCACGAGTTCCGTTCGCACCAACTGTTCGAGCAGCCGAACGGCGACTTCGCAGTGACCATCGCCCGCCAGCTCTTCGCCTCTGTGTATTTTGCCGGGCTGTACCGGTCGCTTTCGGCGTCACTGGATCCGACGATTGCCGCCATTTCCGCGAAGGCGGTCAAGGAGGTCAACTACCACCTGGACCACAGCGTGCAGTGGGTGCTTCGGCTGGGCCTCGGCACCGAGTACTCCCGTGAGCGCATGCAGGAGGGCCTGCAGGATATGTGGCCGTTCGTCGACGAACTCTTCCGCGAGGACCGGTTCGCATCCGCACTTGAGGGGATCGCCGTCGACCCGCGCACCCTCCGCGCGGCCTTTGATGCTGCAGTGCCAAAAATCATCGTGCAAGCCGGCCTCCTGGTTCCCGCTGCGCACGCGGCAGTGGGCGGCGGCAGGGGTGGGCGTCATGCCGAGGCATTCGGCACCATGCTCGCCGAGATGCAGGTTCTCGCCCGCGCGCATCCTGGAGCGAGTTGGTGAGCGCCGACTTGATCGAGACCGAATCCGTCGCCCGGCCGCGGCCGACCAGTGCCGACGAGCGTGCCATCTGGGATGTCGCCGCGACTGTTGTGGACCCCGAAGTGCCGGTGCTGACCATCGAAGACCTCGGGGTGCTTCGACGTGTCGTCATCGATGGTGATCAGGTGACGGTCGACATCACACCCACCTACTCCGGATGCCCGGCCGTCGACGCGATCCGGGACGACGTCGCTACCGCGTTGAAGACGGCAGGCTACGAGAACGTCGTCGTGCGGCAGGTACTCTCGCCCGCCTGGACGACCGACTGGATGAGCGAAGCCGGGCGCGTGAAGCTTGAGCAGTTCGGAATCGCAGCTCCGGCTTCCCGCGGCATTGGGGGCAGGATCAACCTTGGGCTCGGTATCCGTTGTCCGCACTGCGGATCGATGCACACACACGAGCTGTCGCGATTCGGTTCAACATCGTGCAAGGCGCTCTGGGTCTGCCAGCGCTGCCAGGAGCCCTTCGACTACTTCAAGGATCACTAGCGATGATCGAAACGACTGCCGTTCCCGCCCGGCGCCGCGCACGGTTCCATAGTCTCGCGATCTTCCAAGTGCGCTCCCTGACGGATGACGCGATCGAGGTCACGTTTGACATCCCGGAGGCGCTGCAGCACGACTACAGCTACGAACCTGGCCAGTACATCGCGATCCGCACCTCGCTCGTCGGCGAAGACGTGAGGCGCAGCTACTCGATCTGTCAGGCACCCGTCGCCGGGGAGTTGAAGGTGGCCATCAAGCGAGACATCGGCGGGCTGTTTTCCACCTGGGCCATCAAGAACCTGCGGGCGGGAATGTCGCTCGACGTGATGAGCCCGGAGGGCAAGTTCATCTCGCAGGTGGTGGTCGATCACCCCGCGCACTACGTCGCCATCGCGGCCGGATCGGGTATCACCCCGGTGCTCGCCCTCATCGAGAGCACACTGAGCGCGTCATGCGACAACCGGTTCTCGCTGGTCTATTCAAACCGCACGGCGATGGACACGATGTTCATCGACGAGCTCGCCGATCTCAAAGACAAGTACCCCGCGCGGTTTGCGCTTCACCATGTGCTCACACGCGAGCGCAGGTCATCTGAACTTCTCTCCGGCCGCCTTGATGCCGAGCGTGTGCGCGGCATCCTCGACAACCTGATCTTTGCGCAAGACGTTGACGAGTGGTTCATCTGCGGACCCTTCGACCTCGTGCAACTCTGTCGCGATACGCTCGCCGAGTTCGGCGTTGCAGCGGGCGCGATTCGCTACGAGCTGTTCACTACGGGTGCGCCCGAGCGGCCGCAAGGCCAGTCCGGTCGCCCGATCGAGGTCGCCGCAAACGAAGCGGTTCACACCATTACCTTCAGGCTTGACGGCACCACAGGCACCGTCACGAGCCCGGTGCACAGCAACGAAAGCATCCTGAATGCGGCGCTTCGCGTGCGCGGGGATGTTCCGTTCGCCTGCGCGGGCGGAGTGTGCGGAACCTGCAGGGCCGTTGTCAGGGAGGGCACAGTCGACATGGTGGAGAACTACGCGCTTGAGCCCGAAGATCTCAAGCGGGGATACGTGCTGACCTGCCAGGCCATCCCGACCAGCGAACGAGTCTCAGTCGACTACGACGCGTAGGCGCAAGCGCAATGGGTTTTGCGATACATAGATAAGGAACGGCACCGTGGTCGAGTACTCGCTTTCGAATTCTGTCGCCGAGATCGTGCTCAACGATCCGGGCAAACTCAATGCGCTGGATGAGTCGGCGATCGCCGCTCTGTCTGATGCATACAGTCGGGCTGCGAGCGATGGAGCGCGCGCGGTCATCCTGCGGGGCGAAGGCCGCGCATTCTGCGCGGGCCGCGACATCTCGAACGTGGATCCGACCACAGACGACGCGTTCCGTTATCTCGACAGTCTGGTCACCCCGCTGCTGAAGGAAATAAGCAGTTTTCCCGCACCGGTCTTCGCTGTCGCGACGGGCGCGTGCCTGGGGGTTGGTCTCGGGTTGCTCGTCGCCTCTGACGTGGTGTACGTGGCCGACACTGCGCAGATTGGGTCGCCGTTCGCCAACCTGGGGGCGACTCTCGACTCCGGCGGGCATGCCCTGTTCTACGAACGACTCGGTGCGCACCGCACGCTCGACCTTATCTACACCGCGGAACTGATGACCGGTGCAGAGGCGGTCGCGCTGGGGCTGTTCAGCCGGGTCGTGCCCGAGGCCGATGTGCTCGAGTTCACGCGTGAGCGTGCGGAGCGGGTGGCAGCTGGAGCGACCGGTGCGTTCCTGGCGAGCAAAGAGCTGGTGCGCCGACTGCGCGACGAGCGGATTGGCCTGTGGGCATCCGTCGCCGACGAGAATCGGGCGCAGGGCGAGCTGTGTGCGAGCGACGATTATGGCGAGGGCTTTGCCGCGTTCCAGGAGAAGCGACGCCCGGTCTTCCAACGGTAGGGGCTGCCTGCCGGGTTTACAAAGAGCCGAGTAAGAGCAGGGGCTCCTCGATGCAGCGCGCGACGTACGTGATGAATCCGCTCGCCACATCGCCGTCGCAGACCCGGTGGTCAAAGACGAACGACAGCGTCACGATCTTGCGCACGGCGAGATCCCCATTGACCACCCACGCGCGGTCGATGATTCTGCCGACGCCGAGCATCGCGACCTCGGGATAGTTGATGATCGGCGTGGACCCGTCGACGCCGAATGCACCGTAGTTGTTCAGTGTGAAGGTACCGCCGGACAGCGCCGCCTGCGGGTAATCGCCCTTCTCCGCGCGAGACACCAGCTCGGTCACGGCATCCCGGAGTTCGGCGGTGGTCATCTTCTCGGCACCATGGATGACCGGCACCATGAGCCCGCGCGGTGTCTGCGCTGCGAGGCCGAGGCCGATCGCGCCGTGCTGCAAAATCACGCCGGCTTCCTCGTCAAGCGAGGAGTTGAGGATGGGGTACTTGCCGAGCGCCGCCACGGCAAAACGGGCGATGAGGGCCGTCAAACTGAATCGTTCGCCCGTCGACCTCTGCAGGCGACCCTTGGCGTTGATCAACTCCGTCGCGTCGACGTCGAGCCAGATCGTGGCCTCAGGAATGCTGGAGCGCGAGCGGCTGAGCCGGGACCCGATGAGCTTGCGCATGCCTGAAAGGGGAATGCGGGTGTCGCCGGTTGCCTCGGCAATGCCTGCCGCAGAGACATACCCGATCGGGTGGTCGCCCTTCGCGGCGATCGCGGCATCCACGTCGCGGCGCAAGACGAGAGATCCGGTGCCGGATCCCACCAACTGGGTCGAGTCGATGCCATTGTCCATCGCCAGTCGGCGCACGAGGGGGGAAATAACCATGGAGCGGTGGTCGGCGTCGCTCGGTGCCGGTGCCGGTGCCGGTGCCGGTCGGAGTGTCGTGGCGTTCACCTGGTGGCCAAACCGCCCGCCGCTCGGTCGCGCGAGTCGCATGGTCGACTCTCGGGTGCCGTAGCCGACTAGCACAGCGCCCGAAGACAGCTCCGATGTCTCCGCGCGAACTGCCGTTCCGGAGACGACACCCACTGGTTCCGTTGGTGGCGTCAGCACAGCGGGAGGCTCCGCCGACTGCGGGTCGGAGACGCTGATCAG
This sequence comes from Microbacteriaceae bacterium, assembly GCA_043779945.1. Classification (GTDB taxonomy): domain Bacteria; phylum Actinomycetota; class Actinomycetes; order Actinomycetales; family Microbacteriaceae; genus Lysinimonas. Next base: position 14,779 of record JAYWDH010000085.1, on the reverse strand, counting down.
CGCGCTCCCCTTCTGCACTACGTCACCCTGTGCCGCGTGCAGGGCCTCGACACGACCGCCGAACGGCGACGGCAACTCGACGGTGGATTTTGCGGACTCCACTTCCACAACCGGCTGATCAATCGCGATGATGTCGCCCGGCGCGACGAGCCAGGTCACGATCTCGGCCTCGGTGAGTCCCTCGCCGAGGTCCGGCAACAGAAACTGTCGGGACACGGTCACCACACCCAGCTGTCCAGCGCGGCGAGCACTCGCTCCGGAGTCGGAAGGTTGTATTCCTCGAGCTTCGGCGACGGGAACGGGATATCGAAACCGGTGATGCGCAGGATGGGAGCCGCGAGGTGGAAGAACTGGCGTTCGGTAACACGAGCGGCGACTTCGGCCCCGTAGCCGCCGAACTGGGATGCCTCGTGGATGATGGCGGCCCGACTCGTCTTGCGCACGGACGCACCCACTGTCTCGTCGTCGAACGGTGAAAGGCTGCGAAGGTCGATGACCTCGATGGCGAGGCCTTCGAGCGACGCGAGCTCAGCGGACTGCAGCGCGGTCTTCACGGTCGGCCCGTAGGCCATCAGCGTGACATCCGTACCTTGGCGAAGTATCTGGGCGCGATTCATCGGCGCCGTACGCACGGGCAGAGCCACCGCGTCCTTCACCCAGTAGCGGCTCTTCGGTTCGAGAAAGATGACGGGGTCGTCACTCGCGATCGCCTCGCGCAGCATCGAGTAGGCATCTGCCGGGTTCGAGGGCGTCACGACCGTCAGCCCCGGGGTGTGGGTCCAGTACGCCTCGGACGAGTCAGAGTGGTGTTCGACGCCGCCGATCCCGCCGGCGTAGGGGATACGGATGACGATGGGGAGCGGCACGCGTCCCCTCGTGCGGTTGCGCATCTTGGCGACGTGCGAGGTGATCTGCTCGAACGCGGGGTAGCTGAACGCATCGAACTGCATCTCGACAACCGGACGCAGGCCGGCCATCGCCATGCCGATCGCGGTTCCAACGATTCCGGACTCGGCGAGTGGCGAGTCCCAGATCCGGCTTTCGCCGAACTCGCGGGAGAGGCCGTCCGTCACGCGGAAGACACCGCCGAGCGGTCCGACATCCTCTCCGAAGATGACCACGGTCGGGTCTTCGGCAAGTGAGTCCCGCAGCGCTGCGGTCAGAGCGCCGGCGATGGTGACCGACGTTGTGGCCTGGGGTTTCGGCCGGCTTTCGATAATCGTCACGATGGTCTCCCCGAGGTCGCGGGAAGAGCGGATGCAAGTTCACCGGCGAGAAAGGCTCGCTGTTCCTGGAGAGCCGCTCGGGGTGTCGAGTAGACGTGGTCGAACAGCTCAAGCGGGTCGATCACGGGCTCCTGGTTCATCGCGTCGCGGGTAGCCGTCGCGAGCGCCTCGGACTCGGCCAGGATGCTTTCGGTGATCTCCGGAGTCATCAGCCCAGCCATCGTGAGGTATTTCTCCAGGCGGTCGATCGGATCGTGACCGCGCCATTCCTCGGATTCGGCGACAGTGCGATAGCGGGTCGGATCGTCGGAGTTGGTGTGCGACTCCATCCGATAGGTCAGGCCTTCGATCAGGGTGGGGCCACCGCCGGAGCGTGCCCGCGCCGCGGCGGCGCTGATTACGGCGAACATCGCAGCGACGTCGTTCCCGTCGACGTAGTATCCGGGCATCCCGTAGCCGAGCGCACGATCGGCCAGCACCCGGCCATGCGCCTGCTTCGCGATCGGCACGCTAATCGCGTACTGGTTGTTTTGAACCAGGAACACAACCGGCGCCTGCCAGACACTGGCGAAGTTGAATGCCTCGTGGGCATCCCCCTCGCTGGTGGATCCGTCACCGAGGTAGGTGAGCGCGATGGTGGACTCCCCCTTGAGCTTCGAGGCGGTAGCGAAGCCCACGGCGTGCAGCGCCTGGGTCGCCAGAGGAGTGGATTGGGGCGAGACGTGGTGCTCCATCGGGTCGAAGCCGACGTGCCACTCTCCTCGGAAGAATGCGAGAATCTGGGATGCGCTGACCCCTCGCGTCAGCAGCGCGATCGTGTCGCGGTAGGTCGGAAACAGCCAGTCCGAGCTCTCCAGCGCCGCAACAGAGGCGATCTCGCAGGCCTCCTGCCCGAGCGCCGAAGGGTAGGTCGCGAGTCGACCCTGGCGGGTTAACGCGGTGACCTGCGCCTCGAATCGTCGCGCCACCACCATCTGTCGGTATAGCCCCAGCAACACGCTAGCGTCGGGAATTGCAAACCCGGAAGTGCGCTTCCCGCGCACCGGCGCCCCCTTCTCGTCGATCAGCCTGATCGGGAGTTCGGTCGGTCGGGCAATGCCCTGTTGGACTGAGGCAGCGTCGCTCATTCGCCCATCGTGCAGCAGGACGGCATGCGCGGGGAGAGCGCCGCAAGGACTGTTGACAGACGGCGCTCAGGAGCCATAAAAACGGCCATCTGTCACACTTTGGACGCCGGATCTTGCCAATCGTCCTGTCGCACCCCCGGGGCCGTGCCATCCCTGCTGTCCAAGACCACGTGTGACCGAGTCGAGACGACTCCGGGCATCCCATGGATCTGCCGCATGATGACTTCGCTGAGCTCGTCGTGGTCGGGAGCGCTGACCGTCAAAACGAAATCAATGTCGCCGCTTACGGCAAGAACCGACTCGACGTAGGGAAGCTGCGAGAGCGCTATTGCCAGGTCGCGCCACGGAACGTCCCCGATCTTCACGATGACGACCGCCGCCACGTTGAGGCCGATCGATTTCCGGTCAACGTGAGCGCCGAACCCTTTGAAGACACCCGCAGCGATGAGGTTCTGCACCCGGTTGTACGCGGCGGTCCGCGAGATGTGTACTCGCTCGGCGATGGAGCGGATCGACCGGCGCGAGTCGCGTGCCAGCTCCGCGATGATCGCGCGATCGGTTCGGTCTATCGCCATGGCATCACTGTAGCTCCGCGAACTCCCGCATTCTCAAGGGCTTACTCGGCGGCAATACCGCGGCCTTGGTCACGACGCCAGCGCGGGCGATCTTAGGCACACCCTTCCCCTGCGCCTTGAGCAGCGCGATCTTCTCCCGGCTTCGGGTTGAACGGTTGCACACCGCCACCGATCGTTCGCTCGACATGCATGTCGGGGCTCGATCGTCACTCACCTCTTCACAGAACAAGTTGCTTTTGTCGACAGGGTTCTGGTTCTCTCGTTACAGCAGGCGTCAGGACCGGCACCGCCTGGCGCAAGACCTGAGTCAGACAGAGTTTCTGAGATCGAGCGAACCGGGAAGAACATGGCAGAAGCGCCGCACGTCGACCAGCAAGTGACGCTGAGGGCACTGTTCAATACGGTGATACCGGCCGATGCGTGGCCGGGGGGCTGGGAGGGGGGCGTGCATCTCCTGCTGCAGCAGCATGGTTCCGACTTCATGGGGTGGGCTCAGATTCCGCTCACAGCTGCTGTCGAGCTAGCGGATAGAACCGCCCGGAGCGCGCATGGAAGGCCGTTCGCCGCGCTATCGGCCCTCCAGCAGGGAGAGCTTTTCGCAACGCTTGCGTCGGCCGAGCACGGTCAAGTTGGTCCCATAGCGACGCTGATCACCATCGCGTTCCAGGGCTACTATGCCGGCACGCGCGAACCTGCCGGGTGGGCGATGGTCGGCTACCAACCGGTGCCGCACGGGGTGGTCACTGTCGACCCGGAGTTGCCGACAGGGATCTCGGCGGAGGCGGTAGCCCAGCACTACGACGTCGTCGTCGTCGGTGCGGGTGCTGGGGGCGGAGCGGTCGCAGCTGAGTTGTCCGAGCATGGCCTGCAGGTCCTGCTCATCGAACGATCCGGCTACACCCTCAACAGCGAGCTCCGCGGAAATCATCTTCAAGGAAAGCGAACGGCGATTTACGACGTGTCGGTTGGCCCGCACGCGGGCAATCCGCGAATCCTTCAGCACCGCGACGGCTCCACGGAGATCCTCGCCGGGGACGGAGATGCGCTCGCCTACGGTCTCAACGCGATGACACTCGGCGGTGGTACTCGCGTCTGGCAGGGAATGTCGTGGCGATTCTGGGAACAGGACTTCCGGATGGCATCCACCTACGGTTCCCCCAAAGGAAGCACCTTGGCGGATTGGCCGTTTGGATACTCCGAGCTTGAGCCCTTCTATCAGCGGGCGGAATGGGAACTCGGCGTCGCTGGCGATGCCTCCAGCGCGGTCGGTCGGGCCACGCCGCGGCGCCTTGGATATCCGATGCCGCCCCTACCAGACGACCGCACTCGCATCGCCTTCGCTGTCGGCGGGCGATCGATGGGGATCACTACGTCTCCGATCCCCTTCGCGATCAACAGCGTCAGCAGAGACGGCCGTGCCGCATGCGTTCGCTGCCCCCAATGCATCGGTCACGCCTGCCCGGTGAACGCCAAAAACGGTTCGCACAACACCTTCATCCCGCGTGCGCTCGCATCCGGACGAACAGACCTGCTGATGTGCGCACAGGTCACATCCATCGAACACAACGGCAACGGCACAGCTTCGGGCGTGACGATGGTGGTGGGAAACGACGCCAACGAGCGCTCCATCCGAGTCACAGCGGACCGAATTGTGGTGGCAGCCGGGGCAATCGAGACCGCCAGGCTCCTGCTCGCCTCGGGTCTTGGCAACGATTGGGTCGGACGCAACCACATGACCCATGGTGTGGCGTTCGCCTTCGCTGAGTCAGGGGCCGACATCAAAGAGACTGTCGGTCCCGGTCACTCTGTGGCGACCATCGACTTCATGCACAACGACCCCCAGGGATGGGGCGGCGGAGTCATCTTCGACGCACCACTTCAGTTTCCCTACGACAAGGCGCAGTCGGGTCGGGAGCTGGCCGGCGCCGCGTTCGGCATCACCCACAAGTCGTGGATGCGGGAGCATCCCAACCTGGTCGGCACGATGGCGATGGTTCAAGAGATCCCGCACGAAGAGACGCGGGTCACGCTCGACCCCGTCGTGACCGACCGACGGGGGATGCCCGCTGCCCGGCTCCGGGGCGAAGCCCACCCAGCGACAAAGTCGAACGTCTCCGTGATGGCCGGGCATGCGAGAGATTGGCTGGCTTCGGCGGGCGGGGAAAGGATCGTCACCCGCGAGAATCCCATCACTCCCCAAGGACAGGAGCATTCAGCCGGAACCGCGCGACTGTCTGCAGACCCAACCTTGGGCGCATGCGATCCGCAGGGGCTGCTCTGGGGTACTCGTAACGTCTACGTCGCCGACGCATCGCTGCACGTCACCAATGGCGGCTTCAACCCAGCTCTCACCGTCTTCGCGAACGCGCTTCGCATTGGGTCACTTCTGAGCCACTAACCACCTACGCCGGCCCCGTGGCGGTGGGAACTCGAGCTGCGACAACTCCCCCGAACGACCCCGACCGCTCTTCTTCGGAACCCGACGGGGGAGGGTCGCGGCATGAGTTGAGCGCACAAAAAGAGCGCCCGACCGTCACGCTGCTCTGCGGAACAACTGTCAGGCAGGTCAGACCGCGAAATCGCGGCGGGAAGCAAATAGCGCAAATCTCCATCAAAGTCAGCGCGCATCATTCCAGCTCATTTCTGCACTTTAATCGTGCCTCTCGATGCACCGCTCAAAGAGGAGGCCGGGGTTGTTCGCTTGTTCTTCGTCAATGCTCAAGAGGAGCTGGGTGACCGCGTCTCCTTCGTTCATGTCGAGGTCGGGGCCGAACGACTCCGGGAAGTTTTGGCGAGCTACGCTGATCGTTGCGGGTACCGGTCATCCTTACTGAGACGGGTGTCATCGGATCGGCTGCCGAGCGTCTTTCCTGGCTCGACCGTTCGGTCGAGGTGGTGCACGAACTCCGTAGCGAAGGTACGAGTGGACCTACCGTCACTCCACCAAGCCACGCGCAGACCACTTCCTGACCATGGGTCTTGACGACCTCGTCGAAACCACCGGCGGCCAACTCGACCGCCGTCACAATCCGGTGGCTGACCGATTCGCTCAATACGCAACCGACGCAGCGTTACCCGCACGCGCGCAAGCCTGAAGGAGATCCGCATGCTGCACGCCGCACTTACCCTCGACACCCACAACGTCATCGGGCCCATCAACCGACGACTCTTCGGATCCTTCGTGGAGCACCTAGGGCGCTCGGTGTACGACGGCATCTACGAACCAGGACACGAGACAGCCGACGCCGACGGATTCCGGGAGGACGTGATCGATCTCGTCAAGGAACTCGGCGTCACCACCATCCGTTATCCGGGTGGCAATTTCGTCTCCGGGTTCCGATGGGAGGATAGCGTCGGGCCTCAGGCTGCGCGTCCGCGACGCGTCGACCTCGCATGGCACTCAACAGAGACGAATGAAGTCGGGTTGCACGAGTTCGCCTCATGGCTCGAAAAGGTCGACAGCGAACTCATGCTTGCCCTGAACTTGGGGACCCGAGGCGTGCAGGAGGCACTCGACCTTCTCGAGTACGCGAACCTGACCGTCGGCACGACCCTCTCGGAGTTGCGGACCGCCAACGGACATCCCGAACCGTTCGCCGTCGCTATGTGGTGCCTAGGCAACGAGATGGACGGGCCATGGCAACTCGGCCATCGATCAGCCGAAGATTACGGCAAGCTCGCTGCTCAAACTGCCCGCGCCATGCGATCGTTCGATCCGTCTCTCGAACTGGTCGTCTGCGGCTCCTCAAGCGCCTCTATGCCCACCTTCGGCGAATGGGAACGCATCGTTCTCACTCATACCTACGGCGAAATCGACTACATTTCCTGCCACGCTTACTACTACGAAGATCACGGTGATCGGGCGAGCTTCCTGGCATCCGGTGTGGACATGGACCACTTCATCGAGTCTGTCGTCGCCACCGCCGATCACGTCAAAGCGGTTCTGGGTAGCTCGAAGACGATAAACATCTCCTTCGACGAATGGAACATCTGGTACCAGGACCGGTACGAGAAGGTCGATAAAATCGAAGGTCTCGACAACTGGCCGATCGCCCCGAGACTTCTCGAAGACGTCTACACGGTGACGGACGCTGTGGTGTTCGGCAGCTTGCTCATCTCGCTTCTGAAACACGCGGATCGGGTAACCAGCGCCTCGCTCGCTCAGCTCGTGAACGTGATCGCACCGATCATGACCGAGCCCCGGGGACCCGCGTGGAGGCAGACAACGTTCTTCCCGTTTGCCGCCACATCGGCCAACGCTCGCGGTTCGGCGATCCGCGTCGCCATCGATGGCCCGAGCTACGAGACCGCAGCATTCGGAATAGTGCCGGTTCTTGATGCCGTCGCGAGTCACGACCCCGGATCAGGGAAGACCGCCGTCTACATCGTCAATCGCTCTGTGGAATCGGTGGAGGTCGCACTCGACCTTGGGCCGTTCGCATCTGAATATTCCGTGGCTGGGACGCTCAGCGACGCCGACTTGGGTGCGTCTAACACCGCCACCCAACCAGATCGAGTGATGCTCTCGCTGAACGAGTCGGTGAGGACTGATGGCACCGTGTGCCGAGTGATACTTCCGGGGATATCGTGGACGGAGATCCTGACCCCTGCGGCCATGTGATGAGTGGGGCGCTGCGGCGAGGTGAGCGTGCGCCGGAACCATGGCCCCATGGCCGCATTGAACTTGAGGTCCGAACTCGCCGTACTCCGTCGGGCACGAATGCCGAACGTCGACGGGATCCTGTACAGCACTCGGGGTGCGTGTGGGACGCCAATCAAGCAGTGCCGGTGAGGCGGCGACGGCCCAAAAGATAGTTGACGGCCACCGATCCGGCAATAGCGAGCATGGCGGGGACGAGGAGCGTCGCGCCCTGATTGGTGAACTCAATGAGGAGCACGAGGGCGGTAAAAGGAGCACGGAGTGTGGAGGCGAGGAACGCCGCTGCGGCAACGAACGCGAACGCAGCGACCGCGGTTCCTGGCCAGAAGCTCACCCAGAGTCCTCCAGCGGCGGCACCGAACGCGGCTCCGATGGCGACGGAGGGAGTCAGGGTTCCGCCAGCGGCGCCTGATCCGATTGTCGCGGCGGTTGCGATCACCTTGAGGAGCAAGAGGGCGGCAATGAGCGCAAGGGGTGTTGTCCCGTCGAAGGCGGTTTGGCCGAGGGATCGACCATTGCCAAGGATGGCCGGGAAGGCCAAGGCGATTCCGCCGATTCCGACGAACACGAAAGGCATGACGATCAGGATTTTCCAACCGACCGGGCGATGATCTGCCGCGAACCGAATCAGCCACACGAATGCAAGGGCGGCGAACCCAATGAATGGTCCGGCGACGATCGACCAGACCAGAAGCGACGGCGACAACGCGAACTGCGGCAGGTGGTAGAGGGGCGTGGCGGGAACGACGAGTCGGCCGACCAGGGCGGCGATGGCGGAACTGCCCAGGGCGGGGAGCGCAGTGGAGAAGCGAAGTTCGCCGAGAAGGATCTCGACGGCGAACAACGCGCCGCCCAACGGGACGTTGTACACAGCCGCAAGGCCTGCCCCTGCTCCGCAAGCAATGAGGACTCGTCGTTCCCTGGCCGTGACGCCGGCCTTGTCGGTGATCCAACCGGCGAGGAGTGCGCCGAGTTCCCTGGGTGCGACCTCTCGTCCGATGGACGCGCCAAGGCCGACGATTGTGATCTGCAGGGCCGAGTTCGCCAAGGTAGCAAAGGCTGGCATGGCGTTTCCTTGGACGGCCTCCTCTGCGGAAACTACTGGCTTGGCCCATCGTCGAAGCGCCCACCAGCCGATGCCGCCGATGATGCCAGCAATCGTCAGCGCGATGACGCGTCGAAATGGGTCCGATCCCAGCAGCCCGTCGAGGAACGTTCCGCTGGTATAGCCGTAGGCAAAGTGCTCGATCAGGTGAAGACCGATTGCAACAACGAGTCCGCTGAGGCCGCCGCCTATTCCGACCAGTGCGGTGACGAGGATCATGCGTACGATCCACGAGCCGTTGGGGCGGGGGGGCAGGCGCACACCGTGATGGTAGCGAACGAAGTCGGTGGGGATGCGAGCTAGTTCAGGTCCAACCGACTTCGGCATGGTGTGCAGCCCCGCTTCTTATCCTCGTGCGGCGCTTCCAGATGTGCCAGTAAGGGCACTGGAGTCAACGTGCTCCTTGAGGGATCGGTCGCGCGCATCTGGGAATCGATTCCCAGCGGTGGGGCAGGTCAGCGCGTTCGGCGGCCCTCGCGCTGAGGTTAGCGGCGCGGCTCGCGGTGACCGACTGGGACGTTCGGGTCGAGATCCCAGGCCTTCAGCCGCCGCAGCAGACTGCGTTTCTTCTGCATGTGGTCCTGCATGCGTCGGAGGATGTCGGCCAGCATCGTGATTGCTTCGGCGATGTATGGCCCTTTGTTGAGCATGACGCATTCTGCGCGCTCGGCCATCGCGGCATCCGTGACCTCGGCTCTGGAGGGGACACCGGTCCGTGCCATTGCGCCCAAAACCTCGGTGGCCCAGATCACCGGCACGTGGGCGGCTTCGGCGAGCCAGAGGATCTCTTCTTGGAGTTCGGCCAGACGTTCGAAACCGGCCTCGACGGCGAGATCACCGCGCGCGATCATGACTCCGATGTCTCCCCACCGCATTGCTTCCAACAGGATCTGCGGAAGTGAGTCGAATGCTGCGACGGTTTCGATCTTGAGCACGACCCCCAGGGCATGCCCGTCGGGTCCGCCGAGATGGCGCAACAGCGCATCAACGTCGGCGGAGCTTCTCACGAACGACATCTCAACGATGTCCGCGTGCGATTTGATGAAATCGAGATCTTCCAGATCCTGCGCGGTGAGTGCGGAGAGGGTGAGCGTTGAGTCGGGAAGGTTGATTCCCTTCTCCGCGCGAAGCTTGGTGCCAGCGACACCGGCACCGCGAACCTCGACCGTCACCTCGGTGTCGGACGCGTCGATGATCACCGTGGCGATCTTGCCGTCGTCAATGAGTACACGGTCACCCGGTTTGGTGTCCGCGAAGACCTCGAAGAGGGTCGCACCGATGCGGTGAACGGTTCGGTCCCCCAGCTCAGCGGGAGTGAGGTCGGCGGTGAGCGTGAGGCGGTCACCGCGGCGGACGGTGATCGAACTCTCGGCCGAGGGAAGAGCTCCGACTCGGGTCGCCGTCTTGTGTGCGATGAGCTTGGTTCCCGGTACGAAATAGACCGTCCGACGGGACGAAACGAGGCAGCCGGTAGTGTGTACCTGCTCGACCGTGAGCACGCGGTGTGAGCCGCGAGCATCCACCAGATGGACTTTCTCTCCGAGCTGTCGAGTGCGGGCCCACTCCGGATCCCAGACGGGGATCACAGCGGAGTCGGACGCGGTGACACCAGATGGCGATTCACCCAGCCACACCGTCGCGGCCTCAAGAACGATGCCAAGTTCGTTGCGTGTCGGCTTGAGCTTGCGGACCTCCGGTCCACGTACCAGGGGACCCGTCCGCAGCTTCGGCCCCCCGAGATCCATCGAGACCAAGCACTTGGCCCCGAGCCCCACTTCGGCCGCTCGAACATTCGCGATCATCGCGGTCCAGGCTTCGGGATCGTCGTGGGCGCAATTGATTCGAGCAATATCCATGCCGCTGGCCAGCATCGTTCTCAGTATCGTGGGGTCCGTGGCGGCTTCAGAGGGCAAGGTCACCATGATCCGGGTCGGCCGGTCATGCGGTCGTGGACCTAGCAGGCTGCATGCGTTCTGAGAGAGCAGCCCCGCGTTGGTGAGGGCGGGCAGGGCACGAGGAGACGGTGCCTGAGTGTGGCCCATGAGGCATCGAAGTGCGTGGATCACGGCATCGATGCCGGCCAGAACCTGCGATTCAGTTCTTCCTAACGACGAGAGCCCGTGCTGACTGAGGCGCACCTGCAGGGTCCTGATGTCATGCGACCTCAACTCCACGTAGTGAACGAGGTTGATGGCACTTGATCGATGTCGCGTTTCCACGGCTTCGATCGTCGTAGTTTCGCGCATCTCAGCCTCGAGGAGGCTGTGGCGTAACTGTTGGAGCTCGCCCAGCAAAGAGTCGAGGTCTTCGAGTTCACCAATCGGCCCAGCAGCAGTCACGGCAGGGATGTCGTTAGGAGAAGCCACACCGCAATATTTCGCCAGGGTGCAGGAGGAGGAAAGAGCCGAAAGTCCCATCGGTCGGTATCGGACCACCATCCGAGCCGAGGCAGGCTTCGCACCAGCCACTCGCACCGGTCGAGCATCCAGCTCGACCGGCCATCCACACGGCGTCGAGAAACTCCAGCACTCAGCGGAACACCGCCTCTTTGATGACAGCTGGCTCAATGGCCTTCTCGAGCAAGGGCCGGTCTATTCGCCAAAGATTGAGTCCGAGTTCAAGCTCTCAATGGCCGAGATGCGGATGGTGGACGATCGGGATCCGTTGCTCCGGCCGGACCGAGGTGTGGACGAGATGAGACGTCGTTCTGCAGTGCTGAGAGCAGAGTTGGATCGCACAGGGTTTCTGGATTCTCCTGGCCAGTCGATCCAGACCTGACCGTTCGGGACCGCGGGGGGCGGCATCGGAGACCTCACCATCCCTAAACGCCCAGCGTGTGAATCTGCGGCGGTTCGGGATCGCGGCGAAGACCCGTTTCACACGGTCTTCGAACACCGCCGGCAGCCGCCCCGAGCCAGCTCGACGCCACCGGCGGCGGTGAACACCCGCAGCCCGGCCATGCGCCTGAGCCGCTCAACGCGCCCGCGACCGGTGGAAGCTCAGGGACTGAGTCGGTCACGTGAGCGTCATCGATATCGCGAAGAGACGGTCGTCGGGATCGCCAGTGGACTCGCCGCGGCAGCCGCGCTGCGGTGTGCGCCGGATCCAGTAGCACCAGTGAACTAGAGTCGTCCAACTGCGCTCGTGTTGTTAGGCGGGGCCCGGAAGGAGCCCGAGCGCTGCGACGGCGTCACGCTCATCGAGTAGCTCGGTGACCGAGGCATCAATCCGCGACCGGGAGAATGCGTCGATTGGCAGATCGGGAACGACCTCCCAATCCTCACCCGACGAGGTGACGGGAAACGAGAACACCAGCCCAGCAGGAACGCCGTATGAGCCCACGGAGACGATGCCGGCCGAGGTCCAGTTATCGGCCGCGGTGCCTCGCATCCAGTCGCTCATGTGCTCAAGGGCTGCGTTGGCTGCGGATGCCGCCGATGAGGAACCGCGCGCGTCGATAATTGCCGCCCCACGACCGGCGACGGCGGGAATGAAGTTGCCCTCGACCCACCCCTGATCCACCACCACCGAGGCGCCAGCCACCCGCACCTGGCTCAGATCCGGATATTGCGTGGCCGAATGGTTTCCCCAGATCGTCATCCGTGAGACCGAGGATGCGGGTACTCCGATGTGCCCGGCAAGCTGCGAGAGAGCCCGGTTGTGGTCGAGGCGGGTCATCGCGTTGAACCGGGCGGCAGGCACATCCGGCGCGTGCATTGCCGCGATCATGGCGTTGGTGTTGGCGGGGTTGCCCACCACGAGCACGCGGATATCGGCCGCCGCCGAGTCATTGATTGCACGACCCTGCGGGCCGAAGATACTGCCATTGGCCGCCAGCAGGTCACCTCGCTCCATCCCCGCCGTGCGGGGGCGGGACCCGACCAGCAGTGCAACGCTGGCTCCGTCGAATGCGCGCGTCGCGTCATCCGAGATATCGACGGACGTGAGCTGGGGGAAGGCGCAATCGTCCAGTTCCATGGCGATCCCCTCAGCAGCGCGCATCGCCTTCGGCACTTCGAGCAAGCGCAACTCGACCGGCACATCAGGCCCCAGCATCGCTCCTGATGCGATGCGGAACAACAGCGCGTAACCAATTTGTCCGGCCGCACCGGTCACAGTAATTCTCACACAATGACAGTACGTCGTCCCTGGTACTGCTTTCCTTCCGCTGACTGCTGCTTACACCCGGTGGGCCGTCGATTCAGTTGTAGCTCTCTCGGCGGCAACCCGCGCCCCTTCCCATCTGCGCCGTAGGTGGCTCTGAGTCTTAGGCGCGGGCGCTTGTGCTGTGCCCTGGCACGATGACGATTTTGCCCGCTCCGTGTCCGGTCGCAATCTGGTCAATTGCCTCGGCGACCCCGTCTAAACCGAGGACTCGATCAATAGCCGGGACGAGTTGCCCGGAGGCGAGAAGGCCGGCCAGAAAGGTGAGGTCTTCGGCAGTGGTGACAGCAGTAAAACCGTGAAACGTTGCATCGGTTCGTCGCACGGCACGCTTGATTCTGAACTGGTACAGCACCGGTCCAAGCCAACGATTGGTCATCGGCCCGCTGACGCCCACATAACGTGCGCGGGGAGCCAGGATGCTGCGGATCTCGGCGGCGGTTCGATTGCCCACGAGGTCAATCACTACGTCGTACCTGTCGCCCGCGGCGATAAAATCCTCCGCCAGATAGTCAACGACGCGATCGGCACCGAGTGCGCGCGCCTGTTTGACGTTGCTCGTGCTACACACCGCGGTGATCTCAGCTGCACCGAGTACTTTCGCGAGCTGCACCGCGAACGTTCCGACCCCTCCGGCAGCGCCGTTGATCAGAACCCGATCGCCAGCTTTCACTGCACCGTGCGTCCTCAGGGCCTGCAGCGCCGTAAGCCCGGCCATCGGTGTCGCGGCAGCGGTCTCAAACTCGACTCCCTGCGGGACAGCGGCGACATAGGCAGGGTTCGCTGTTGCGTAGTCCGCGAAGCTTCCTCTGCCGGATCCGAAGATTGCATCGCCGACCTGGAAGCCCATCGCGCCCGTTCCGATGGCCTCGACAATGCCGGCCACATCTGCACCCTGAATCAGACGTTTCGGTTTGAGAAACCCCGCAAACAATCTCAGGAAGTATGGTGTGCCGCTGAGCATGTGCCAATCGAACGCGTTGGCTGATGAGGCCTTCACGCTCACCAGGAGCCGCCCGGGCCCGGGCTCCGGAGTCGGAAGCGACTCGATCGCCAGCGCATCCGATTTTCCGTATCGGCGTGCGGTGACCGCCAACATCGTCGCGGGTATTGGGCCTGGCCGGGCTCCCCTGCGCGATCCTCGGCTCGGAGCTGCGTCGTTGGGAACTGTCATTGTGGCTCCAGATAGAGTGATATTTACACTGTACGTAAAATAATCTGATCGAAACGGTAACACGTACGCTGTACGCAGTCAACGGGCCCGGAGAAAGGCGGAGGGACAACATGGAAATCGAAGCATCCTCCGTACGCCGGGTGCCCCTCACCACCGAGCGGATCGTCGCACAGGCGGTACGCATTGCAGATGAACACGGGGTTTCGGGGCTCAGTATGCGAAGTCTCGCTCGTTCACTCGGCTTCGAGGTGATGGCGCTTTACAACCACGTCGCGAACAAACAGGAGCTGCTATCGCTCATGATCGACGCCGTTGCCTCCACCATTGCTGGCCCACCGCAGGGAATGCGACCGCTCGATGCAGTGCGGTCGATCACCATCTCCACACATACTGCACTCCTGAAGCATCCGTGGGTCACCGAACTCTGGCAGCAACATCTGCCCGGGCTTGCGCGCACAGTCCAGATGGAAAACTTGCTCCGCCTGCTCAACGAGAGTGGCCTTTCTGCAGAACTCGCTCACCACGGTTTTCACGCTGTCACCAACCACGTAATCGGTTACACGCTGCAGGAAGCCACCATGGTGCTCGCAGGCCGCGACGCCCTGACAACTGCGGAGGACTTCCTGGCCGGCATATCGTCGAAAACCCATCCCTACATGGTTGCCCACATAAACCAACACCTATCGGGGAATTCCGCGAGCAGCTTCGAACTCGTGCTCGACCTCATTCTCGACGGCCTCGTCCGTCT
>JAYWDH010000084.1:0-5794 GCA_043779945.1 Microbacteriaceae bacterium | reverse complement strand
GGCCGCGCGTCCCGTTGATCGATGGGCGCGGCAGCTCCCGCGGCAGCTCCCCCGGCGGCCACCGGGGCCAAGACCGGCGCCGCGCCATCGGCGATCCCGATCCTGCGTTCGAGCCGCTCGACGCGGGCCAATGCTCCGCGGGCGGTGTCGTCGGCGGCCGGGATGAGCAGCCGCGCCACCATCAGTTCCAGGTGCAGCCGCGGCGAGGTCGCGCCGGTCATCTCGGTCAGCGAGCTGTTGACCACGTCAGCCGCGCGGGAGAGCTCGGCCGCGCCGAACGCGACCGCTTGCAAGCTCATTCGGTCCAACTCGTCTTGCGGGATGCCGCGCAGCACCGCCGCCGCCGCGTCGCGGCTTGCCGCCACGACGATGAGGTCACGCAGGCGTTCGAGCAGGTCTTCGACGAAACGCCGCGGATCCTGGCCGGTCTGGATGACACGGTCAACACCGACGAAGGCGGCCCCGGCATCCATCGCTCCGAGTGCGTCGACGACCTCGTCGAGGAGTGCCGCGTGCGTGTAGCCGAGCAGCGCGACGGCCCGCTCGTATTCGACGGAACTACCCTCGGAGCCAGCGATGAGCTGGTCGAGGAGCGAGAGGGTGTCACGTACCGAGCCACCGCCTGCGCGCACGACGAGCGGCAGCACTCCCGGTTGCACCGAGACCTTCTCGGACTCGCTCAGTTGCGCGAGGTAGTCGAGCATCTGCGCTGGCGGAACGAGTCGGAACGGGTAGTGGTGGGTGCGACTGCGGATCGTACCGATGACCTTCTCGGGCTCGGTCGTCGCGAAGATGAACTTGACATGATCCGGCGGCTCCTCGACCAGTTTGAGCAGCGCGTTGAAACCTTGCGGAGTCACCATGTGCGCCTCGTCGAGGATGAAAATCTTGTAGCGATCTCGGGCCGGGGCGAACGCGGCACGCTCACGCAGGTCGCGAGCATCATCCACTCCGTTGTGGCTAGCGGCGTCAATCTCGACCACATCGAGCGAGC
The DNA here is from genome assembly GCA_043779945.1 of Microbacteriaceae bacterium. GTDB lineage: Bacteria > Actinomycetota > Actinomycetes > Actinomycetales > Microbacteriaceae > Lysinimonas. Next base: position 4,800 of record JAYWDH010000084.1, on the reverse strand, counting down.
CACCACCGTCGCGCGCGAGCTCGATGCAGCTCGCGCACTTTCCGCACGGGGTGTCGGTCGGACCCTCAGCGCAGTTGAGGCAGCGGGCCAGGATGCGCGCGCTTGTCGTCTTGCCGCAGCCGCGCGGGCCGCTGAAGAGATACGCGTGATTGACCCGGTCGGTGCGCAGCGCCGTGCGGAGCGGATCCGTCACCTGCGACTGACCGATCAACTCGGCGAACGTCTCCGGCCGATAACGGCGGTAGAGGGCGGTGACCACCTACACAGAGTAGTCGGCGCCCCAGACCCCGGCTGGCCCGAGGAGAAGGAAGACCCCCCGCGCACCCGCCAGAGCCCGGTTACCCTTGCTGCGTTTCCGCTCTGGGGGAGTTGGCCTGGATGGCGCCACGCGGGGAGCCGTGCTTATTGTATGCGCCGCCGCTTCTGCGACGCATCGCGGGCCGGGTCCCCCATTCGTGCGACACGACCGATCACACGGGACCGGTATGATCCTTGTTTGGCCACCGCCTGCGAGCGGTCCAGGAGGATTCGCCTAGTGGCCTATGGCGCACGCTTGGAAAGCGTGTTGGGTGAAAGCCCTCGGGGGTTCGAATCCCCCATCCTCCGCTCCAGCGAAAACGGTCCCCGGACCCGGACCACCCCCCAGCAGCTCCACCTGGCATAATCCGCAACACGACGTAACCGCCGAGTACCGCAGCACACGGAGGGATCTTCATGGCATCCGCGACGACCTTGATCCTGGTGCGCCCGCGCCGCTCGCTCGTCTCCACCGCGTTCATCTCGATCGTGCTCGGGATGTTGCCAGTGTTCGGCGTGCTGTACTGGTTCGGCGTGCAGCACGAAAGTTGGCGGCTCGTGCTCGTCGTGCACCTCGCGATCGTCGCAGCCTGCGTCGTCGTGCTGCTTCGACAACTGACGGTGTTCAGTGCGGTCTCCGACACCGAGCTCAGCGGTCGCGGCATCTTCAGTCCAATGGAGCGTGTCCCGCTCGATCAAATCGCGAGCGTGACGATCGTGCCGACCTATGTCGGGCAGGAGCCTGATCCGGTCAGGCAGCTGCTGGTGCGGGATGCCGTGGGGCACCGGTTGTTCAGGATGCGCGGCAACTTTTGGCACGCCAGCGACTTGACCTCCATAGCGAACGCGTTGCCGGTCACCCCGACGATCGTGAAAGAGCCGATCAGCGTGCGGGAGTTCTTCCGCCTCTACCCCGGCAGCGCTTACTGGTTCGAGAACCGGCCTGCCGTGCGGGTCGCGATCGCCAGCGGAGCCGTGCTGCTCGTCATCGCGGTCACGGCGCTGATCCTGGCCGTATTCCGCTAACGCCTGCTCAGTGTGAGCAGCGGGCGCAGCGGGCGCGGTTCAGCGCCTCGTCGAGCCGAACAGCTTGCCGATGACCATCTTTGCGACGCTGAGACCGGCACCGACAGCCTCTTTGCGAAGGCGATCGTCGGCCTTCGCTTTGTCGCGCGCCGCGCGATCGGCGGCGATCCGCGCCGCGTTGGCATCGCGTGCGGACTCCGCGGCTGCCGTCTTCTGCGTCCTGGCGAGTTGCGCGTCGAACTGTTTTTGAGCGGCGGCCTGAGCCCGCTGCGCCGACGTCAACGCCTGGGCAACGGGAACCTGCCCGGCGGCGGCCACCCGCGTAGCCTGCGCTATCACCTGCGCCCTCTGCTCCAGAATGTCGCGGGCCGAGGTCGGATCGACAGCTGTGCCGTACTCGGCAAGCAGCGGTGACGCCGCCACGGCCACGGCCATCTGATCTACCGGAGTCGGCGACATTGAGCCCTGCGGCGCCCGCAGTCGCGTCCAGGCGACCGGCGACGGTGCCCCCTTCTCGTTCATGACCGTGACGATGGCTTCACCCGTTGCGAGGTTCTGCAGCACCTGTGCCAGGTCGTAGCCGGAAGTCGGGTAGGTCGAGACGGTGGCGCGCAGGGCCTTCGCGTCGTCCGGCGTGTGAGCGCGTAACTGGTGCTGGACCCGGCTACCGAGCTGGGCGAGCACGTCGCCGGGCACATCCTTCGGCGTCTGGGTGACGAAGAAGATTCCCACGCCCTTGGAACGGATCAGACGCACCGTCTGCGTGATGACCTGCAGGAAATCCTTGGACGCCCCGTTGAACAGCAGGTGCGCTTCGTCGAAGAAGAACACCAGCTTCGGCTTGGGCAGATCTCCGACCTCGGGCAGCGCGTCGTAGAGCTCGGTGAGCAGCCACATCAGGAAGGTGGAGAAGAGCTCCGGCTTGTCTTGCACGCCCGGAACCTCCATGAGGCTCACCATGCCGCGCACGCCATCCGGAGCCATCCGCAGGAACTTCTGCACGTCAATCGCTGGCTCGCCGAAGAACACGTCGGCGCCCTGATCGGAGAAAGTGGTCAGCTCCCGCAGGATGACACCCGCCGTCGCCTTCGACAAGCCACCCAGCGCATTCAGCTCGCCCTTGCCCGCGTCGCTCACAAGGTACATCAGCACCTCACGAAGGTCGGAAATGTCGATCAGCGGCAGTTGCGCCTTCCCGGCGTAGTGGAAGACGAGGCCGAGGCTGGACTCCTGAGTCGGGTTCAGGCCGAGCACCTTGCTGAGCAGCAGGTAACCAAAGCCCGTGACGCTGGCGCGCAGTGGGATACCCGTGCCCACCCCGCCGAGCGAGAAGTATTCGGTCGGCGACGACAGCGGCGCCCACTTCTGACCGATCCCACCGGTGCGATCGAGGAGCTGCGGGCTCGGGGTGCCCGGGCTCGCGATCCCGCTCAGGTCACCTTTGATGTCGGCGGCGAAGACCGGCACGCCGGCGCTGGCCAGCTGCTCGGCGAGCACCTGCAGGGTCTTGGTCTTGCCGGTTCCCGTGGCGCCGGCGACGAGTCCGTGCCGGTTGACCATCGCGATCGGGATCCGGATCGGCACGTCCGGCATGGCAGTTCCGTTCACCAGGGCGCCCATCTCAAGCGCGGGGGCGTCGAAGCTGTAGCCGGCCCGGATGGTGGCGATCTGATCGGCGGAGAGCGGACCCGAATCGGCGTTCGCCGCGGTGGGAGGTACCGGAGCCGTAACTGCCGCGGTGGGAGGAGCCGCAACGACCGCAGCCGCCCTGTCCGCCTGGGCCAGCGCCGCGGCGAGCGCCGCCTGCGCGTCGGCGAGCGCCTTCTGAGCCGCAGCGACGGGATCCTGGGCGTCGGTCATCCGCTCAGAATACGGCCCGCTTGGCGCCGGGCGTCACGCCGTCCGCACGAGCCGGTCTTCGAGACCCCACGGCTGACCGTAGCCGCCCTCGGCCTCCGGCTTTTTCATGAGTTCCAGGTACGGCGTCGCGGGGAAGGCCTCGGGCCCGAGCACGCCGGTTCCGGTCCAGGTGCCGTTGGCGAGCAACTCGAGGGCGATCACGGGATTGAGGGCGGTTTGCCAGACGACGCACTGGCTCTCGTACTCGGCCATCGTCCACTCGTTGTCGCTCACGTGGTAGAGATACACCTCGCGCTCGCCGCCGTCGGCGCCGGTTCCGGTCACCCACACACCCGCGCAGGTCTTGCCAGTCATCCGCGGGCCGAGCGAGGCCGGATCGGGCAGCGCGGCCGCGACGACGTCACGCGGGGCGATCTCCACCACTCCGTTCGCGCTACGCACGCGGAGCGGAGCCACGGAATCCAGGTGTAACGCGTGCAAGGTCTTGAGCACGCCAATGAACTCGTCACCGAGTCCGTACTTGAAGGTGACGCGCTTCGCGTTGAGCCAGCGCGGCATCAGCAGCACCTCCTCGTGCTCAACGTTGACGCACTCGACCGAGCCAATGCCCTCGGGGAATACGAAGGTCTCGGGTTCGGAGAACGGGGGCGTGGTGAACCAGCCTTTCTCCTTCTCCCAGACCACGGGAGGGTTCAGACACTCCTCGATGGTTGTCCAGATGCTGAAGCTCGGCGCGAAGATCTCGTTACCCGCCTCGTCGCGCACGATGAGGTTCGCCCCGTCGCGCGTGCCCAGCTCGTCGACCTCCGAGAACAGCTCGTCAACGGCGTAGCGTGCGAAGACGTCGCTGAGGCCGGGCTCGACGCCCATCCCGACCAGGGCGAGCTTGCCTGCCTTCTCCCAGTCGGGCGCCTGCTCGAACTGATCATCACCCAGCTTGACGCCCGTCTCGGTGTACGGGTTCTCGGGATGCGGCTCAGAAAGGCTCATCGCCATGTCGAGGTAGTTGGCGTCTGCGGCCAGCGCGCCCGCGAAGATCGTCGGAACGAACTTGGGCTCCACCGCGTTCATCACGTGAGTGGCGCCGTGTTCACGGGCGACGCGTGTGACGTCATCCGGATTCGAGGCGTCGATCTTGGCCGACACGAAGCGACCGTTCTGGTCACCGTGCTTTGCCTCGATCCAGGCGATCGTGCGCTCCGCACGCGCCAGGTCGTAGTCGCTCACGACCATCAGTTCGAAGAAGTCGCGACGAGCCGCGATCTTGGCGATGGCGTCGCCGACGCCTCCGGCACCCACGAGGAGGATTCTCATGGGGTCGACGCTATCGCGCGCTGGAGCCAGGTGTAACGCCGGATTCCGTCGCCTGGCCCCGCGGAAACCGTGCCCAATCGCAGCGTTCCGGCCGGACAGGGGTTGCGGCCGAAGGTTGCGAGCGGTCAGATTCGGGCGGCAGTGGAGCTGCGCGATCGCCACCGCGAGCTTCTAGCTCTTCTGGGCGGGGAGGTGCGGGTGCCGGTGCGAGTGCGAGTGCGAGTGCGAGTGCGACATCGTGCAGTGTCGCGCCCCAGGCGAGCCCAGATCAGTAACCGATCGACGGCACGCTGCGGGGCCGGA
>JAYWDH010000083.1:0-1908 GCA_043779945.1 Microbacteriaceae bacterium | reverse complement strand
TCTCCGACTGCGAGAAGCCCACGATCGCGTCCTTCAGGGCGATCTTGTCGCCCTTGTAGTCGGCGAGCGTGCAGGCGGGCCCGTCCGAGGCCTTCACGGTCTGGGCGGTGCCGGTCGCGGCGCTGGAACTGCCGCTCGTGGTTCCGGTATTCGTGCATCCGGCAAGCGCGAGGCCGACGGCTGCGACGATCGCGAATCCTGCGAACAGGGTTCGGGGGGTTCCTTTACTCATTCGAGTCCAACTTCCTTGTTGAGTGATTGCAGAGCTTCTCGGCGGGAACCGAATCGCTCAGAACATGGCAGAAGGGTTCAGATTGCAAACCCTGACGGTGATTGTCTCGAAAACGTGTCCGAAAGTCCAGTACTCCGCGCGATATGGACGCGAATGCCGGCGGCACGCAGCGCAGCGATCGTTGCGGGTGGCGACGACTCGTCGGTGATGAGGTCAGTGATCGACGACGGAGCCAAGGTCTGGATCGCGGTCCGCACGCCGAACTTGGTGTGGTCGACCAGGGCGACCACCCGGTTTCCGGCAGCGGCCAGCGAGCGATCCGAGTCCGCGACCGTCATGTTGGGCGTCGAGAGGCCGAACTCGGCATCCATGCCGTTACCCGAGAGGAAGGTCAGATCCGCGTTGAGGCCGCGCAGGGTGTGGTTGGTCGCCTCCCCGACGAGGGCGCGGATCGACGCCCGCAGCGTGCCGCCCGTCACGATCACCTCGTTGCCGGTGGTCTCGCCAAATGCCTCCGCAACCAGCAAAGAGTTGGTGACCACGGTCAATCCCACCCGCTGTGCCAAAGCTTTCGCCAGCACCTCCGTCGTCGTGCCAGGGCCAATCACGACGACGTCCCCGTCGGCGACCAGCGTCGCAGCGAGCGCGCCGATCGCCTCCTTCTCACGCCGGGCCTGCACCACCTTCTCGGAGTACGGCGACTCCCGCGTCGGCTGCCCGGCGAGCGCGCCACCGTGGGTTCGGGTCAGCTCTCCGATGGAGTCGAGATAGTCGAGGTCGCGGCGGATTGTTACAGCTGAGGTTTCGAGGGCGGCGGCGAGCGCGCGAATGGAAACGGCACCGTCTTCGCGCAAGGCGTCGAGGATGCGCTGGCGGCGCTGCGCAGGGATCACGAAACTGATGTTACAAAACCGTGAACGAAATGTGATCATTTTCGATCAAATCCGTCCGGAAGAGACGGATCGGGCGGTGCGCGGTCAGTCCCCCGAAGCGACGGCGTCGGACTCGTGGGCCGCGGGGAAGCGCAGAGTGATCGACGGCCCATGCTCGACGGGGCCGGCATCCACCTCAATATTGGACTGCTCCAGCACCCGGTACACCGTTGCGCGCGAGGTGCCAAGTTCCTGGGCGATCTCACGAACGGTGGCGCCCTGGTCCTTGAGCATCAGAACACGCTCAACGTTCGTCCCCGAGAGAGCTCGCGGCCGGCCTCCGACGCGCCCCCGGGCCTTCGCGGCGTAAACGCCGGCCATCGTGCGCTCGCGGGCCAAGCTCCGATCCAGAGCGGTGAACGCCGAGATGATGTCGAGCACGGCGGCGCCGGACTCTCCCGCGGTATCGAGCCCTTCGGCAATCGTCACGACGCCGACGCCGCGCTTGCCGAGTAGCTCGAGCAGCGAGAGCACGGAGGTGACCGTGCTGCCAAGCCGGTCGAGGCGCCAGACCACCAGGGTGTCACCCGCGCTGGTTCGATCGAGCACCGCCGTCAGCTGTGGACGGATCGGTGTCGAGGTGTGGGCACTGATGTCAACGTAGAGCTGATCTACACCGCGGTGCTGCAACAGATCGCGCTGGAAGTCTGCGTTGTGCTCGAGTGGTCCCACCCAGAGGTAGCCGTACCGGGTCACGCGCAACCCCCTCCGCCGATTGTTCGCAAAATCGTATCACCGGGGTCT
>JAYWDH010000082.1:0-5811 GCA_043779945.1 Microbacteriaceae bacterium | reverse complement strand
TCACGCTCGCCGAGCGACGCCGGTAGGCGCGATGACAGCGCGGGCAGCATGATCGCGGTCTTCGTCGCGGTTGCGGTGGTGTCGGTCGCGGTTGGTGGTCTGCTCGCGGCGGCGGATGCGGCGCTCGGCGTACTCAGCCGGGTCGACCTGATCGACCTCGCCGCGCGCTCTCCGCGCGTCAAGACTTCGCTGCTCGCCCTCGCCTCGGATCTGGGCCACTACGTCAACGCGCTCAACTTCATGCGCGTGGTGTCCGAGACCGCGGCGGCGGTGCTCGTCACGCTCGCGTTCGCCTCTGTTTTCACGCAGTGGTGGCTCGTACTGCTCTGCAGCGCCCTCGTGATGACGGCAACCTCCTTCGTACTTGTGGGCTCGAGTCCGCGCTCCGTCGGGCGGGCTCATGCCAAGGGCATCATCGTGTTCTCGGCGCCGATCCTGCGGTTCATCCGAGTTCTGCTGGGGCCGCTCGCCGACGGCCTCGTGGCGCTGGGCAACCGAGTCACTCCGGGACGACCGTCCGCGGTCTCGTTCTCGAGCGAGGAGCAGCTGTTGAGCATGGTCGACGAGGCGACGGAACTCGAGGTGCTCGAAGAAGACGACCGCGAGCTCATCCACTCGATCTTCGAGTTCAACGACACCGTGGTGCGCGAGGTGATGATTCCGCGCACCGACATGATCACGGTCGACGACGACGCCGGGATCGGCGCGGCAATGGGGCAGTTCCTCTCGACGGGCGTCTCGCGGATGCCGGTGATCGGCAAGGACGCGGACGAGGTGTTCGGCGTCCTGTATCTGAGAGACGTCGCGCGCCTGACCCACGAACGACCGCAGGATGTCGCGAAGACCAAGCTCACGAAGCTCGCGCGCCCCGCGCTGTTCATCCCGGAATCGAAGAAGGCCGACGAGACGCTGCGCCAGATGCAGCTGGAATCCAACCACCTTGCGATGGTCGTTGACGAGTACGGCGGAATTGCCGGATTGGTGACGCTCGAGGACCTGATCGAGGAACTGGTCGGGGACATCTCGGATGAGTACGACCGCGACGTGATCGACGTGACGCAGCTGGGGGAAGGCCTGTATCGGGTCAGCGGGAAGCTCCCAATCGACGAACTCGGCGATCTGTTCGGCATCGACCTCGAAGATGACGACGTTGACTCGGTCGGTGGCTTGCTGACCAAGGCGCTTGGCCGCTTGCCCGTCACCGGGTCTGTCGCGACCGTGTCGGGTCTCGTGCTCACGGCAGAGCGCACCGAAGGCCGTCGTAAGCACCTCACGACTGTTCTGGTCGAGAGCGATCCGGCGCTGCTTGAGGCCCAACGGGCCTTCGAGAAGGTCGAGAAGGCCGAGAAGGCCGAGAAAGTGGAGCGCGTGGAAAGGCGCGAGAAGCCCGAGAAGCGCGAGAAGCCCGAGAAGCCCCTGAGCCACGACGAGAAGAGCTCCGCATCATGAAACCGCCGTTCCGCTCCGGGTTCGTATCGTTCGTCGGTCGACCGAATGTCGGCAAGTCCACGTTGACAAATGCTCTCGTTGGCGAGAAGGTGGCGATCACCTCCTCGAAGCCGCAGACCACGCGCAACGCGATCCGAGGCATTGTGCACACCGACGGCGGCCAACTGATCATCGTCGACACCCCCGGGATGCACCGCCCCCGCACGCTACTGGGCGAGCGTCTGAATCGCGTGGTTCAGGCCGCCCTCGGCGACGTCGACGTGATCGGCTTCTGTCTCCCCGCGAACGAGAAGATCGGCCCCGGAGATCGCTTCATCAACGAGCAGTTAGATGCCTTCCCACGCGCCAAGAAGGTGGCTATCGTCACCAAAATCGACGCGACCTCCCGGCCCGCGGTGGCCGAGCAGCTATTAGCGATCAGTGAGCTGCGCGACTGGGAATCAATCATTCCGGTGTCGGCGTATCTGAACGGCCCCGGCAACCGCATCCAACTCGACGTGTTGCTGACCCAGCTGGTCTCGCTGCTGCCCGAGGGTCCGGCACTCTACGGCGACGACGCGGTCACCGACGAGACGCTCGAGCATCGGATCGCTGAGCTCGTGCGCGAGGCGGCCCTTGAGGGGGTCAGCGATGAGCTGCCGCACTCGCTTGCGGTCACGATCGACGACATGGTTGAGCGCGACGACAAAGACCTGCTCGAGATCTACGCCAACCTCTGGGTCGAACGCGATAGCCAGAAGGGCATCGTGATCGGCCACAAGGGCGAGCGGCTCCAAGAGGTCGGGGCTCGGGCCCGGGCGGCGATCGAACCGCTGGTCGGAAAGCAGGTCTTCCTGTCGATGCGCGTCAAGGTCGCCAAGGAGTGGCAGCGCGACCCGAAGCAGCTCGGGCGGCTAGGGTTCTAGCTCGGGCACCGTCACGCGGTGCCAATACCTGATAGCCGCCTCTGAGAACCCTCAGAGGCCACGCGGAGTGTCCCAGCGATTCTGCGCCTACGGCTGTCGATACTGGAATTGCTCTGTGAGGAGTGGTCAGATTGAGGAGTTGACGTGGACCCGAGGATCGCCAGCATCAGCTTGGCGAGCGGCTGGCTGCCTGCTGTCGTCAACGCTGTGGCGATTGCGCTGCTCGTCGTCGCTCTCGTGGGTGCGCTGGCCCGCCGACCGCTCGGCCGGGTGCTGCTCGCTACGGCGATCTCGGCGGCCGCCGGGGTTGGCTTCGGCCTCTTCCTGTGTTGGCTCCTCTCGGACCAGCTCAACCTCTTCGACGTCTCGCTGAGTCCGATCTCTCGGGCCTGGGTGGCTGCCGCGTTCGGAGCCGTCGGGATCGCGATCGCCCACGTCGTCCGGCCAGGTCGTACACGCCGCGTCCTCGCGATCGTCCTCGTCCCCGCGGCGCTTCTCGCCAGTGCGGTCGGGGTTAACGCCGATTTCGGCCAGTACATGACGGTCGGCTCGCTGACCGGAACCGCGGTCGCGGCTCCGATGCCCGCCTCGATTCTCGCGGCACAGCGCCTCGGCGCGCCCGGGCTCACGAAGACCACTGTCGTAGATGCCGCCACAGCTCTCTGGAAGCACGGGTCGTTCGCCGGGAGCCCCTCTCGTGGGCTGGTGGGTTCGGTGACGATCCCGTCGACGGTGTCAAACTTCCCCGCTCGCCCCGCGTACCTGTATCTCCCTCCGGCGGCGCTGGTCGCACATCCGCCAGCACTACCGGTGCTACTGATGCTCGCCGGCCAGCCGGGAGGACCCACCAACATGATCGCCGCGGGCAAACTCGCCAACGCGATCAACACGTTCGCAGCGGCCCACCATGGGATCGCACCCATCGTGGTAGTTCCCGACCAGCTCTCGGCTCCCCAGCTCAACCCGATGTGTGTCGATTCGCCGATCGGCAACTCGGCGACGTACCTGACGGTCGATGTGCCGCACTGGATCCGCTCTCACCTCACCGTGGAGACGACCGCTGCGTCGTGGGCGATCGGAGGCTTCTCCCAAGGGGGAACATGTTCGATTCAGCTGGGGAGCGCGCATCCGGAGTTGTTCGGCGGCATCTTCGACATTTCGGGGCAGGTGGCGCCTCAGAACGGCACCGCGCGGCAGACCGTCGCGCGTGGCTTCGCCGGCAGTGTCTCGGCGTACACGGCGGCCCTTCCGCTGACGATCCTGGCCGCGACCGCTCCGTACCGGGACACCGTCGCGGTCTTCGTCTCGGGCCAGTTCGACGCGAAGTACGGACCGAGGTCGGAGGCGGTCTCCGTCGCCGCAAGGGCTGCAGGCATGCGCGCGTCGCACGTGGTCTCCCCGGGCACGGCTCACGACTGGCACACCGTCCAATGGGCCTTGACGACGCAGCTCGGCCCGATCTACCAGCAGCTCGGCGTCGAACGGCCGGGCGCATGATCGGTTTGCGTGGCGTGGCGGACCGGCTGCGAGCTCGACCGGTCACCACCCTCATCGTGCTCGCAATGCTCGTCATCGGGATCGTCACCATCACGACCGGTCACCGCGGCCTGCTGTCGACCAGCCTCAACCCCAATGACATCCGCCAACGGCACTGGTGGGTGTTGCTGACGTCGACGCTCTCAGCAGACAGCGTGCTGCAGTTAGTCGTCGCAATCGTCGTCGCGATCTTCGGCCTCGGCGCCGCTGAGCGCCTCATGGGCTCGCGCCGCACCTTGATCGCGTTCCTGGTTACCGGCGTGCTGGCGAATGCGTTGGGGATCGGCCTGGAGATGTTCGGTGCCGCCGTTGGCGAATACTGGTCATCGTCGGTGCAGGGGCTCGTCACGTTCGACCCGCTGACGCCGATTGCGGGAACCATCGCGTGGTCGAGCGCCTGGGCGACACCGTTCTGGAGGCGGCGACTTCGAGTTGTCCTCGTGGCTGTCGCCGTCGCGCTGCTGCTGTACTCGGGGCAGCCAGCCGACCTCTACCTGCTTGTTGCCATTGGGATCGGGGTGCTGGCGGGCAGGCTTCTCCATCCCGGAGAAACCACGAGATTCTGGCGGGGCTCGCACCACGAGACGCGGGCGCTGCTGGCGCTGGTGAACGCGATCCTGGCGGTCGGCCCCCTGCTCACGCTTGTCTCGGTGACGCGCTATGGAGTGCTGTCGCCGCTCGCGATCGCGATCACGGATGCCGCGCCGCACGACATCCTGCACCCCGCATACTGCGTCGCCTCGCGTCTCGGCCCGAGCTGCGTCGGCGAACTGACCCGGATGCACGTCGGCGGTGTTGGAACAGTCCTCGTCGCAGTGCTGCCTTTGCTGCTGATGCTCGTCGGCTCGTGGGGCCTCCTCGCGGGTCGTCGGGCGGCGGTCTGGGTGCTGGCCAGCGTCGGAGCGGCGGAGAGCCTCCTGTCGGCGTGGTATTTCGGTTTCCTCCCGGCCTCCGGCTCGTCGACCGCCGTTCCGCCCACACCTCACCACTACGCCGAGCTCGGACTCTGGCTGGCGGTGAGCACGCTGGTCCCCTTGGTGGACGCGATCGTCCTGATCGCCTTCCGACGGCTCTTCCCGGTGCGACTCACGCGTCGAGCGCGCCGCAACTACCTGCTCGCTCTTGCCGCGGCAGTCGCCGGTCCAACCGCGCTCTACCTCAGTGCCGGGTGGGCGCTGCGCGCACAGTTTAACCGACCGTTGACCGACTTCTGGGAGTTGGTCGAACAGTTGCCCGAACGCCTCATCCCCATCTCGTTCCTGCGCCACGAGAAGCTCGATTTCGTTGCGGGCAGCCTCGCTACCCATCTGCTCCTGCAGTCGATCGGTCCGCTGTTTTGGACGATTATTGTGATCGCCACCGTCGTCGCACTTCGCGGTGCGCGCGGCGGCGTTCTTGAGGCACAGCAGGCCGGAAGCATCCGGAAACTGCTCGCGCAGGGGTCCGGCACTCTCGGTTACATGGCGACCTGGGCGGGCAACCGATTGTGGGTTTCCTCCGATGGCACGCTCGGCATCGCCTACCGCGTGGTGGCCGGATTCGCGGTGACAACCTCTGACCCGATTGGGCTGTCAACCGATCCGGACGCCGGGCTCACCGAGTTCCTCCGTTTCTGTGACAGGGCCGCCTGGACGCCTGTGTTTTACAGCGTCCACGACATCTGGCGCGCGCGCCTGGCCGCCCGTGGCTGGAGCAGCCTCCCCGTGGCCGAAGAGACGACGATCGACCCGCGGACGTTCACTCTCCATGGCAAGCCCATGCACGACGTGCGGTACGCCGTGAACCGTGCCGGCCGAGAGGGTGTGCGCGCGATCTGGGGCAGCTGGCAGAATCTGCCCCCCCGTGTCACCCGTCAGATCTCGGCGCTCTCCGACGAATGGATGAGCGACAAGGACCTCCCGGAACTTGGCTTCACCCTGGG
>JAYWDH010000081.1:0-15349 GCA_043779945.1 Microbacteriaceae bacterium | reverse complement strand
CTCGTAGAGGCGGTACTCGTCAGAGCCGAGCTGGCTGCGGACCTGACCAGGGGTGCGGAAGACATCGCCGGAGGGACGGATCGCCTCGTGCGCCTCCTGCGCGTTCTTCACCTTCTTGGCGTAGGTCCGCGGCTGGTCAGGGACGAATTCCGGGCCGTAGAGGTCTCGGGCCTGCTGGCGGGCAGCGGTCACCGCCGTCTCCGACAGGTTGCTGCTGTCGGTACGCATGTAGGTGATGTAGCCGTTCTCGTACAGCCCCTGCGCGACGCTCATGGTCTGGCGAGCCGAGAAGCGCAACTTGCGCGCGGCCTCCTGCTGGAGGGTCGAGGTCGTGAATGGCGCAGCCGGGCGACGCGTGTAGGGCTTGGAGTCGAGGTTGGTCACCGTGAAGGAGGTACTCGGCAGGCGGAGCGCAGCCGCGAGCGTCTCGGCCGCGGCCTCATCGAGGGCGACGGCTTCGCTGCTGCTGCTGCTGCCGCCCAGCACGCCGCGGTCATCGAAGTCGCGACCCGATGCCACGCGCGTACCGTCGAGGCGGGCGAGCTTGGCGTCGAATGCGGATCCGCCATTCAGGGTTGCGATGAGATCCCAGTAGGACGCGGACACGAAGGCGAGCCGCTCCCGCTCGCGGTCGACAACCAAACGAGTGGCGGCGGACTGCACGCGACCCGCGGACAAACCGGGCCCGACCTTGCGCCACAGCACCGGGGAAACTTCGAAGCCGTAGAGGCGGTCCAGGATGCGGCGGGTCTCCTGCGCGTCGACGAGCGCGGTGTCAAGCTCGCGGAAGTTCTCCTGTGCGCGCTGGATGGCCTCCTTGGTGATCTCGTGGAAGACCATCCGCTTCACAGGGACCGTCGGCTTCAGCACCTCAAGCAGGTGCCACGCGATGGCTTCGCCCTCGCGGTCCTCATCTGTTGCGAGGTACAACTCGTCGGCATTCTTGAGGGCGCGTTTGAGATCGGCGACCGTCTTCTTCTTCGCGTCACTGACCACGTAGTAAGGAGTGAAACCATTCTCGACGTCGATCGAGAACTTGCCGATCGAACCCTTCTTCAGTTCCGGTGGAAGGTTCTTGGGCTCGATGAGGTCCCGGATGTGGCCGACCGAGGCCTGCACCTCGTAGCCATCGCCGAGGTACTGCGCGATGGTCTTTGCCTTCGCCGGTGACTCGACGATCACCAGCTTCTTGGTCGACGGCACGTCTCCCCTTCCATTCGTGGGCCACCATACACAGCCGCGCCTGATGTCTGCTCGGACGCGCTCGACGGGGTCATCGCGCGGCTCGGGCGGGACTACGGCGGCGTCACGGCGGCGGACCCGCTCTCGAGCGCGCCGAAATCGGGATGCTGGCGAAGCTCGCGACCACCGTCACCTCGACCACCAGACCGTCCACCCGGCAGCTCGCCAGCCGCGCTGCAGCGCCCACCGCGACCCGACCAGCGATTCCACACGGATCTCCCGGCACCGCCCCGGATGCCGCGTCCGCGGCAGCCAACGCGGCCAGGTCGCTTGCGCCGATCACTCCCTGCCGTGCCGTCAGCCCGGCCGCGAGAAGAACTCCGGAGAGTCCGACCACCACAATGGCCGCGACGAGCGCAAGCGCGAGCACGGCACCCGCACCGCAGTCGTCGTGAGGACGCGGAAGCCGTGTCACGTCTCATCGAGCGCGCAACTCGTGGCCGCAGCCTGAAGGCCGAGTAACCCGGCAGGCGGAGCCGCCGATGCCACGAGGTGCGCGCAGACGAGACCGGCGGTACGGCTGACGCTCCAACGCGCGGACGGCGTCTGCCGGGCGATCCGGGTCGCGACGACGGCCGTCAGCTCACCGCGGCCGAGGGAGCGCGCGGCGTCGGCCCCAGCATCCTGCAACCGAAGTTGCAAGGTGCCAAGCTGCACACCGCCGAGCACGGTCGCGAGCACCAGCAGCACGGCGGGAAGCGCGACGGCAAACTCGGCCACCGCGCTACCGCGCTCCCCCTGAAGTCGGAGCATCACCCGGCCACAGTCAAGGCGCGGTGCACGAGGTCGGTCAGGATGCCCTGCACCTCCGCCGACCGGAGGATCACCACAAGCACGCCGGCGAACCCAACTGCAGCCATGATCGTGATCGCGTATTCGGCGGTCGCGGCGCCGCGGTCATCTTTGAGTCGGCTGTCGCGTCGTCGCCGTCTGAGCTCTCGTCTCCATCGCATTCGTCCCACCTCACTCCCGCCGCAGCGGACTCGCGGCACGAGCGAAAGCAGTCTGCGACGACTGCGTCGAAGCCACCGCGCCCTCGCGGCACTCGGGGCACTCGTCTAAAACTGCGCAACTGTGGACGACAGGATCGCGATCACAATCGGCGCCACCCCGAGCGCGACGAAGGCCGGCAAGATGCAGACGCCGAGCGGAAGCAGCAGGCGCGTGCCGAGTTGGGCGGCACGCAGTTGCGCGTCCGTCCGAGCGCGGCGGCGCAGCTCTTCGGCCTCCGCGTGTAGCAGGGCCGCTGCGGGCACTCCGGCGGCGCACGCGAAAGTCAGAACGGCATCCGCCTCCTCCCCCAACGGCGCGAAACCCGCCTCGCCCAGCGCCGCGTCCACTACTGCTCTCGCGCGATCGAGCGACGCCCCACCCGACACCGCGATCGCGAGTAGCTCGAGGCCGAGTCCCGGCGCGGTGTCGGTCGTGCCGGCCGCGCGGAGCAGTCGCCGGTTCCAGCGCACCCCCCCGAGGATCAGCAGGCCGCCGATCACGAGGCACGTCCAGCCCGGCGGCGTCGTCACCAGAATGCGCGGCGCATCGAAACCGAGGAGCACGCCGAACAGCAGCCCGACTGCCGGCAGTGCGAGCACGATCCTGCTGGTGGCGAGGGGGCCGGCGAGCGCCACCTCTACATCCCGCATCGACTGCGCGAGTGAGCGCAGCGAGGCCGCGAAG
The DNA here is from genome assembly GCA_043779945.1 of Microbacteriaceae bacterium. Taxonomy (GTDB): domain Bacteria; phylum Actinomycetota; class Actinomycetes; order Actinomycetales; family Microbacteriaceae; genus Lysinimonas. Next base: position 12,430 of record JAYWDH010000081.1, on the reverse strand, counting down.
CGCTGCAGCGTCGGTCCGAGCGGCGCCCCCGCGTCGACCGCCACCCACCAAGCCGCCCCGAGCGCTGCCCAGGCCGCGCGTTCCGCGGGGGGCGCGAGACCGCGAGCGTCAAGGAGGTGCTCGGCGAGCTCGCGTCCGACGGCACCGTGCTCGACGATGCCGCGTTCCACCACGTCGCGCACGACCGGCGATGGCGAGGCGGCCGCAATGTGACGCCAAGCGGAGACCGGCGCGATACCGGCATCCATCAGGACGGCCAGGCGCTGCACCACCCGCGCGACCGTGTCGAAGTCGGGAGGCACCGGTGAGTGCCGCGTCGCCGATGCCAGCTGCTGCATCCTCACGTCGCAACTACCAACCGACTTTGCGGGTCGAGAGCGAGCCGTCCAAGCGCGACAAGGCGTCGCCCGTTTGGCGTGCGCTCGACGTGCAGCACCGCGTCGAACGCGCTGACCGCCTGCCGCGCCATCGCCTCGACCGACAGACCTGCGAGCGCAGCGAGAGCCTCGAGCCGCGCCGGCACGTCTGCGAGCGAGTTGGCGTGCAGGGTGCCCGCTCCGCCGTCGTGGCCGGTGTTCAGCGCGGACAGCAGCTCGCGCACCTCGGCCCCGCGACACTCGCCGATCACCAATCGATCGGGGCGCATCCGCAGAGCCTCGCGCACCAGCCGTTCCATGGCGATCGCGCCGGCTCCGTCGAGGTTCGCCTGACGGGCTTCCAGGGCGACGACATGTGGATGCGCGATCCGCAGTTCGGCGACATCCTCGAGCACGACGATCCGCTCCTCGGGTGCCGCCCGAGCCAGAAGCGCCCCCAACAACGTCGTCTTGCCGCTGCCCCCGGCGCCGGTAATGAGCAAATTCGCGCGGGCCCCCACCAGAGCAAGCACCTCGTCGATCGGTACGAGGGAGAAAAAGGAGTCAGCCACCAACTCGTCGAGCGAGATCGGCCGCGCCCGCTGCAGCCGGATCGAGATCGCCGGCCCGCCCGGAGCGATCGGGGGCAACACCACGTGCACCCGAACGCCGTCGCCGAGCCGCACGTCGACGGCCGGTGAGCTCTCATCGACGTGGCGACCTCCGAGCGCGATGAGTCGCACCGCCAGCTCGCGCGCCTCCCCCGGCGGGATTCGGATGGCGCCCTCGCGGACCGCGCCACGCCCGCGGTCGCACCATACAGCCCCGTCCGGGTTGACGAACACGTCCGTGACGCCCGCCTCGGATACCAGCCCGCCCAGCATCCCGAACGCCGCCGAGGATCGCGCAACGTTCGCGCCGTCTGGCCACCCGGCCCCACGATCGCGGAAGGCGGAGTCCCGAGCAACGAATACCTCCGCAGCATCCACCCCAGTCACTCCGAGATATTCGCGCGTGAGGAGCACCCGCGCGCATCGACGAGGCTGCGCTGAGCAATCAGCGCCTGCCCGCAGCGTGTGGAGGAGGCGAGCTTCCGCGCAGCCACCAGCCCGCGACACGCCGCGGCATTCCGCCCGCAGCGCGGTGCACGAGAGGACCGTTCGTCAGGAGAGGGGCGGCGCCTATTGGGGGGAACAGGCGCCGCCACAGCAACACCGGATTGGGGGGAATCGTGGGCATTGCAAGCCGAGATTGCGCCCGGATTTTTAGAGTGTACTCCTAAAGGGGGACTCCGCAACCGAGCGGTTCCAGCGAGTCTCCCCGCTATTTCACTCGAGTCACAGGAGCCCCAGAATCGGTGAAATTCGGAGGGAATCCTGCCCAAATCGCACGTCAAGCGCCTGGTTCGGTGCGGGATCGTGCGCGGTAACGCCGCGCGACGATCTCGAGTGGAGCGCGGGATCGGCCCGACGATAGGATCGCATGCGTCCACCAAAACCCCCGCGCGACCTCCAGGCACGGTCGCGAATCGACTGAGGATAGCGACGTCCATGACCTCGATTGACAGCCTGCTCCACGAAGACCGCCGCTTCCCGCCGAGCCCCGAGTTCGTCGCTGGGGCGATCGCGACGGCTGCGTTGGGCGAGGCCGCCCAAAAGGACCGCCTCGGCTTCTGGGCGGACCGAGCCCGTGAGCTGCACTGGCACACCGCGTTCACCCAGACCCTCGACTGGTCGAATGCCCCGTTCGCGACCTGGTTCGGTGACGGCAGTCTCAATGTCGCTTATAACTGCCTGGACCGGCACGTGCTGGCAGGCAACGGCGACCGAGTCGCGCTGCACTGGGAGGGTGAACCTGGCGACAGTCGCTCATACACCTACGCCGAGTTGACCACCGAGGTGAAGAGGGCCGCCAATGCCCTGGTCGCCCTCGGCGTGACGAAGGGCGACCGGATCGCGGTCTACCTCCCGCTGATCCCCGAAGCCATCATCGCGATGCTTGCCATCGCGCGACTCGGCGCCATCCACTCGGTGGTGTTCGGCGGATTCAGCGCCGACTCGCTGCGCGCGCGGATCGACGACGCGGAGGCGAAGCTCGTCATCACGGCCGACGGCGGGTGGCGCAAGGGCAAGGTGTTCGGGCTGAAGGCGACTGTGGACGCGGCGGTGGAGGGCACTTCCGTCGAGCACGTCCTGGTCGTGCGGCGCGGCGGCAACGACGTGGAGTGGGTCGAAGGTCGTGACCTCTGGTGGCATGAGGCGGTCGACAACGCCGACGACGAGCACGAGGCCGAGGCGTTCGAGTCCGAGAACCCGCTGTTCATCCTCTACACAAGCGGCACCACAGGCAAGCCGAAGGGCATCCTGCACTCAAGCGGCGGCTACCTCACCCAGGTCGCCTACACGCACAAGAACGTCTTCGACCTGCACCCGGACACCGACGTCTACTGGTGCACAGCCGACGTCGGCTGGATCACCGGCCACAGCTATGTCGTCTACGGTCCGCTCGCCAACGGGGCGACCCAGGTGTTGTACGAGGGCACGCCCGACACCCCGCATCCCGGCCGCTGGTGGGAGCTGATCGAGAAGTACCGGGTGTCGATCTTCTACACGGCGCCCACCGCGATCCGCTCGTTCATGAAGATCGGACACGAGATCCCGGATGCTTTCGACCTCTCGAGCATCCGCGTGCTCGGCAGCGTGGGCGAACCGATCAACCCCGAGGCCTGGATCTGGTACCGCGACGTCATCGGCGGTGGCCAAGCCCCGATTGTCGACACCTGGTGGCAGACCGAGACGGGTGGCATCATGGTCAGCCCGCTTCCCGGGATCACCTCCCTGAAGCCCGGCAGCGCCCAAACCCCGATTCCTGGAGTCGAGATCGCGATCGTGAACGACGACGGCAGCCCGGTCGGCGCGGGCGAGGGTGGCCTGCTCGTCGTCACCGAGCCGTGGCCGGCGATGGCTCGCGGCATCTGGGGGGATGACGAGCGCTTCGTCGAGACGTACTGGTCAAAGTTCGCCGGGCAGGGCTACTACTTTGCGGGCGACGGCGCGCGGCTCGACGAGGACGGCGACCTCTGGCTGCTCGGCCGCGTCGACGACGTGATGAACGTGTCCGGGCACAGGCTGTCAACGGCCGAGATCGAGTCGGCGTTGGTGTCGCATCCGATGGTCGCCGAGTCGGCCGTCGTCGGCGCTCACGACGAAACCACCGGGCAAGCGGTCGTGGCGTTCGTGATCCTGCGGGCCGACCACGCGGATGCGCAGACCCCCGAGGAGGCGAGCGTGGCCCTGCGCGCGCACGTCTCCACCGCGATCGGGGCGATCGCCCGTCCGCGGCAGATCTTCATCGTGGCAGAGCTGCCGAAGACCCGGTCGGGCAAGATCATGCGCAGGCTTCTGCGGGATGTCGCCGAAGGCCGAGAGATCGGCGACACCACGACGCTCGCCGACACCTCAGTGATGCAGATCATCAGCGACAAGCTCGCGATGCCGCAAAAGTCGGAGGACTGACCCCGGGCGTTTCTCCGGAGACAAAGTTGTTATCTCCGGAGACTTCCGCGACGGCACCAGTCATTCTGGGGATCCCGCCGACAGCCTCCGAGCAGACTCCGGAGAAATGCACTCCGATCACTGGAATCCCCCTCCACAAGGTGCGCGGGGCCTCGGAAGCCACGTAAGCGCCCGGATGCAGCTCATTTCTCCCGGACACGGCCAACCTCGAGCCGTGAAACTCGAAGAGACCCTCAGAATCCTGGGCGGCATCGCGACCCGAGACCAGCTCCTGTCAGCAGGCTTCCCACGCATTGCGATCATGGCAGCGCTTCGCGCCGGCACGGCGATACGGATCCGGCGAGGCTGGTTTGGCCTGTCGGATACGCCGTTTGCCCACCGGGTCGCGATCGAACTCGGCGGCCGCGTTGGCGGGCCGACGGCAGCGCGAAGCTACGGAATTTGGGCGGGGGAGGATCGCGACATCCATGTGAGTTGGGCGCCGCACGGCAATATGACCCGGAGCCCACTTCGCGAACTGAATGGCGTTGTCCGCCACTGGCGAATCCTCCCCGAGGTCACACCTCGCCGCCAGTCGTGGCGGGAATCTGTCGAGCAGACGACGGCGCAGATCCTGCTCTCTTGCGACCGCTCCTACGCCCTCGCGGCCGTTGATTCAGCCCTCCACCTCGGCCTTTTGAGCGAGGTGGGCGTCGATGCGATCTTCTCGCGAATGCCCTCAAGACTTCTCGCGCTTCGAGACGCCGTCGACGGCGGAGCTGACTCCGGATTGGAATCAATCGTTCGGCTTTGGCTGCTGGACAGCGGGCTGCCGCTCATGATCCATCCGAGCATCGTCGGACTCGAAGTCGATCTGCTCGTCGGACAATCGTTGGTGATCGAGGTCGACGGCAAGGAGTTCCACGCGGGCGCCGAGGCTTTCGAAAACGATCGACAGCGGGATGCTGCCCTTGGCTCGGTCGGATGCATCGTCATCCGGTTCAGCTACGCGCAAGTGATGCACGACCGGCCGAGCTGCGTCGCTCGGATCCGAGAGCATCTGGCCCGAGGTGATCACCGTCGTCCGCTGAGAGTCGCCCTCGTCCCTTCTCCGGAGTTTCGCGCGCCGAACTCGGGAGAACTTCCGTGATCGCGGGCTCCCCGAGCAGAATCCTCCGGAGAACCACACGAGAACTCCGGAGAAACGACAGGTCAGGAGCTATGCGAACTCGACGATCAGCTCGATCTCGATCGGCGAGTTGATCGGCAGGCTCGGGGCGCCGACGGCGCTGCGCGCGTGGATGCCTGCCTCACCGAAGATCTTGCCCAGAAGTTCGGAGGCCCCATTGGCGACCGCGGGCTGCGCGGTGAAATCCGGAGTCGAGGCGATGAACGCGACGACCTTAACGACGCGGGTGACCCGGTCGAGCGAGCCGATCACGCTCTCGACCGCGGCGAGCGCGTTCAGCGCACAGATTTGCGCCAGTTCTGGGCCCTCCTCGGCAGTCAGGTCCGCGCCGAACTTCCCCGTCTTGTGGAGCACCCCGTTGACGAACGGCAACTGGCCAGCCGTGTAGACGAGATTGCCTGTGATCACGGCCGGAACGTAGGCGGCGAGAGGCTTCGCGACAGAGGGGAGAACGAGTCCCAGTTCGGTCAGGCGATCGGCGATCGTGCTCATTCGACGCTTCCCGTCTCTGCGGTCTTCTCACGCTTCAGGTAGGCGACGAGTCCACCCTCGGGGCCGGTCACAACCTGCACGAGTTCCCACCCCTGCGCACCCCAGTTGTTGAGGATGGCTGCGGTGTTGTGAATAATCAGCGGGGTGGTGAGGTATTCCCAGGTAGGCACGGCAGGTGTGGGCACTGTGGGGCGTCCGTTCAGCTTGGATCGGGGGCGGATAACGTACCCTGTAGCCTATGCCCGCCTTCAAAAAGTCGGCCAGCAGTCTGCTCGTCGCCGTTCTTGGCACCTTCGGATTCAGTGCCCTCGCCGGACTTCTCGTCACCGTCATGATCGCCCCTGCCCTCGCTGTGACCGGGATGACAGCGAATAACACGCTCGGGATCTTCGAGTCCCTGCCGGAGTATCTGGTCATCGACCAGCAAAGCCAGCAGAACGAGATCGTCGCCAAAAACGCCGACGGCTCCGATTTCCACATCGCCACGGTCTTCGACCAGAACCGCGAAGAACTCGCGCTCGATCAGATCAGCGACAATCTCAAGAACGCGGCCGTCGCCGGTGAGGACCGCCGCTTCTACGACCACGGCGGCATCGACATCCCCTCCGTGGCGCGTGCCGCAGTTGGCAATCTCACCAAGACCTCCTCGAGCGGTGCGTCGACCATCACGATGCAGCTGGTGCGCAACATCCGGGTGCAGGAGGCCTTCAACGAGACGAAGGACGCCGCCGGGAAGACCATCACCGACAAGCAGCGCGCCAAGGACATCGTCGCCGCCACCTACCCCGACCTCGGCCGCAAGCTGCAGGAAATGAAGTACGCGATCGGCCTCGAGAAGAAGGCCAGCAAGCAGACCATCCTCGCTGCCTACCTGAACATCGTCGGCATGGGCCAGAACACTTACGGGGTCGAAGCCGCCGCCCAGGAGTATTTCGGCACCAGCGCCGCGAAGGTCACCGTCGCGCAAGCTGCCAGCCTCGTCGCGATCGTGCAGAACCCGACGAACAACGGCCTGTTCAACCCGAAAAATTACGCCGCGAACGAGAAGCGCCGCAACGTGATTCTGGGCTTCATGCTGAGCGAGCACTACATCAGCGACGCGCAGCACAAAGAGGCGCTGGCCACCAAGATCGACGCCAGCTACGTGCACCTGTCCAAGCCCACCAACGGGTGCCTGAATGCGACAGACGGATTCCAGTTCGTCTGCGATTACGCGGTACGCACCGTGAAGAACGGCGAGGTCGCCTCTCTCGGCGCCGACAAGGGGACGCAGCTCGCGAACTGGAAGCGCGGTGGCTACAAGCTCTACGTCACCGTCAACCCCGAGCTGCAGCGAACGGCGATCGACGTTGTGAATCAGTACGCGCCAAGTGACGAGACACGGTTCCAGCTCGGCGCGGCCGCCGTGACGGTCCAGGTTGGCACGGGCCGCATCCTCGACATGGCGACGAACAAGGGCTACAGCAACATCCCTACCAATACCGACATCACGAAGACCTCGGTCAACTACGCGGCCGACTATGTGCACGGTGGTTCGACCGGCTTCCAGCCCGGATCGACGTACAAGCCGTACACGCTGCTGGCGTTCCTGGCGGCCGGGCACGGTGTCAACGAATCATTCGACGCGGGAGTGCGACAGCTGAATCAATCGGCGTTCGTCGACAGCTGCAACGGACCATGGCCCGGCATCTTCCAGTTCAAGAATGACGAGAACGAGCAGGGCGTGAGATCGATCATGGACGCGACAGCCAAGTCCATCAACTCCGTCTTCCTGCAAATGGGGACCAAGGTCGACCAGTGCGACACTCGCAAAATTGCACAGTCCCTGGGAGTGCACGACGCAAATGGCGCCGCTGACGGGTCCGATCTGCACACCAACCCCGCGTGCGTCATCGGCGGCTGTCAGAACAACATCGCCCCAATCACTCAGGCGGCTGCCTTCGCGGCCATCGCTGACCAGGGTTTCTTCTGCCATCCGATCATGATCGACGCGGTCGTGGACCCGGCCAATAACACTTTGCCCGGCCAGAACGCGAACTGTGGCCAGTCGCCACTGGTGACCCCGGATGTCGCGAACGCCGCGGCCTACGCCATGGCCGGCGTACTCCATGGCACGGCCGCGGCCTCGAACCCGAACGACGGCACTACCTACATCGGCAAGACCGGAACCACTGACTCCTCCTGGCACACCTGGATGGTCGGTTCGTCAACCGCGACCTCCACGGCAGTCTGGGTCGGCAACGTGACGGGGACGCAGCCTCTGCGCTCCATCAGCGTCAGCGGCTCCTCCGCCTCCGTGTTGCGTCACCGCATCTTCAAGCCGATCGCGCAAGCGATCGACAAGATCTTCCCCGGGCACGGCTTCCCGGCGCCGTCGGCGGCGCTGTTGACGGGGAGCCCGGCGTTCGTGCCCGACAACTTGGTCGGTGGAACACCCGAGGCCGCTCAAGCGGCGATCACCTTGGCTGATCTGACGTATGCGGATGGCGGCCCAATCGATTCCGGTCTGCCCGTCGGCACGGTGACCAGCACCAGCCCCGGTGGTGGAGCCCAGGTGCCTCGCGGCACGACCGTGACGGTTTACACGAGCAACGGTCTGGCGGTCGCCGCACCCAATGTCGTCGGAATGCCATACGCCTCCGGGCAGAGCGCATTCACCGCAAAGGGATTCACCAGCGTCAGCGAGGACTGTCAGGTGGCTCCCAAGCCGAACGATGCCAGTGTGGGCAAGATCGTGACGCAGTCTCCCCTTGCGAATGCCATGGCGAGCAAGTCGACCCCGGTCATCCTGACGGTGATGAAACTGATCTGTCCGTGAGTCCGTCCAGCCGTGCGACCGGGACCGCTCTCGGAGCGGCCGCGGTCGCTGGCTTAGGCGTGTTCGCGTGGGGGGTGTTCGTCGAGCGAAACCGTTTCACGGTGCGCCAGGAGGTGCTCCCGGTTCTACCGCAGGGTGCCCGTTCGCTCACGGTGCTGCACCTGAGCGACCTGCACATGGCGCCCTGGCAGGAGAAGAAGCAGGCCTTCATCCGGTCCCTGGCACGCTACGAGCCGGACCTCGTCGTCGACACGGGCGACAACCTTGGCCACGTCGACGGCCTCGTCGGTGTGCAGGAAGCGCTCGAGCCTTTCGAGGGTGTCGCTGGAGTGTTCGTGCACGGCTCGAATGACTATCACGGGCCGGTCTTCAAGAACCCGCTCCGATACTTCGGAGGCCGGTCGAAGCGGCACACCACGCCTGACGATCTCGACACGGTGGCGCTGGAAATATTCTTGGAGGACGAGCTCGGCTGGCTCGACCTCAACAACCACGCCCGCGCCGTGGAGATCAAGGGCACCCGCATCGAGTTCTTCGGGACGGGCGACGCCCATCGGGGCTGGGACAAGCTCGCGGCGCTCCCAGGAGACCTCGACGAGCTGCGTGAGAACGTCGAATGGACGCCGAGCACCGACGCCGAGGTCCTCCGCATCGGCGTCACCCACGCTCCCTACCAGCGGGTACTCAACACCTTCGTGAATCAGGGTGCCGACGTTATCTTCGCCGGCCACACGCACGGCGGTCAGGTGCGTATCCCCGGGCTCCCGGCGTTGGTCACCAACTGCGACATCCCGCGCGATCAGGCCCAGGGCCTCAGCGGCTGGAGCACGCCGCACGGGACTTCTTTGCTCGAGGTCTCAGCTGGCCTCGGCACCTCGATCTATGCACCAGTGCGCTTCGCCTGCCCGCCCGAGGCGGTCGTGCTCACACTGGTCGCCAGGGACTGATCGCTTCCCGTTTCTCGTCACGAGATCCGTCTGGTGCGCTCGGCCAGGTGGGTTACCATAGTGAAGTTGCCGCTGAAGATCTCCATCTGGCAGCGACGGGGTATGGCGCAGTTTGGTAGCGCGCGTCGTTCGGGACGACGAGGCCGCAGGTTCAAATCCTGTTACCCCGACCAGTCACCTTTACCGCCCACCCTGACCGCCTGTCCCGACGCGAGGGTCGGCTCAGGGCCAGGCGACGACGCGGTCGGCTCGCGCGCGAGTCGCGGCGACGTAGCGCGCGTTGACCTCATCCGGGCCGAGGGCCCAGGCGGTCGCTGCGGCCCGATCCTTACCGAACGCGATGTGTCGCTCGATCAGCTGCTCGATCCGGGTGTCGCGGGGCGTGTCGATGAACCAGACCTCGTCGAGGTAGTCAGAAACTCGGTTCCACGGCTCGATCGGGGCGAGCAGGTAGTTTCCCTCAGTGAGAACGAACGGGGTGGCTGCCGGGACCGCGACTGAGGCGGAGATCGGCTCTTCGAGGCCCCGGCGATAGCTGGGCGCATAGACGATCGGCTCTGTGCCAGCCCGCAGACGCGCGAGCAGGGAGACGTAGCCGCCCCCGTCGAAAGTGTCGATTGCGCCTTTCCGCGAGGCGAGATCTGTGCCCCCGATGATCGAGTTCGCGAGGTGGAATCCGTCCATCGGCACGATCACACAGTCGCCGAGCGCGAACTGGGTGGCCAGCTGCTGCGCGAACGTCGACTTACCGGTTCCGGGGGGACCGACGATGCCGACGATCTGGCGCTCTCCGGTCTCGGCGTGACGCTGCACGAGCCCACGCGCTAGCGCCTCGATGGTGTCTTGCCCTGGCAAGGTCGCCCTACCGCCGGCTAGCGACTGCGGTGAGCCATACCAGAGAGGGGGTGCCACCTTCGATGTGCTGGACGATTTCGGCGTTGAACCGGCGATTGTGCTCGGTCGTCATGTGCGCGCCGAAGGCGGCATCGTCCACGTAGGCCTCAAACACGACCCAGCGGCGCTCGTCCTCGCTGCGAACGAAGGGATCGAACGCGAGGCAGCCCTTCTCGCCGCGCACCTGATCGGCATACGCGGCAACTAAGCCGGCCACCTGCTGCTGCGCTCCCAGGCGTGCCGTGAACTCGGCGTAGAGATGCTTCACCGACGCCTGGCCCGATGGCTAGCTCGGCACCGAGCCCCGCGCCGCGTCATCCGCTCGCGGCCCCCGTCATGATGGCGACTGCCTCGGTCATCGAGTGCGACTTCGGCGTGATGACCGCGGCGCGCTTGCCGAGACGTTGGATGTGGATCCGGTCGGCGACATCGAAGACGTTCGGCATGTTGTGACTGACGAGAATCACCGGGATGCCTTCGTTGCGAAGGCGCAGGATCAGCTCAAGCACCTGGTTGGTCTCCCGCACTCCGAGCGCGGCGGTGGGCTCATCGAGCACCACCACCTTGGAGCCGAACGCGGCCGCACGTGCCACCGCGACAGCCTGGCGCTGCCCGCCGGACAGGTTCTCGATCGCGACCGTGACATCCTGCAGCGTCGAGATTCCCAGCCGATCCAACTCGGCTTTGGCGTTCTTGCGCATCAGCTTGGTGTCGAGCATGCGGAACACCGTGCCGGCAATCCCCGGCTTACGAAGCTCCCGCCCGAGATACAGGTTCGATGCGATGTCGAGCGCGGGTGACACGGCCAGGCCCTGGTACACGGTTTCGATCCCGAACTGCTTGGCGTCTTGCGGGCGCCGGAACTGGACGGGCTTGCCGTTGAGGGTGATCTTGCCACTATCCGGAATCTCGGCACCCGTGAGGCACTTGATCAGGGTGGACTTGCCAGCGCCGTTGTCGCCGATGACGGCCAGCACTTCACCCTGGTAGAGCTCGAGGTCGACACCGTCCAGCCCCACCACTTTGCCGTACGTCTTGACGAGGCCGGTCGCCTTCAGCACCGGCTGGGTGAAGGGAAGAGTGGACGACGGGCGGTCGCCCTCTGCGATCGTCATGAGCGCACCTTTCGAATCCACTGGTCGAGCGAAACCGCGACGATGATCAAGACGCCGACAGCGAGGGTCTGATAGAGCACGTCCAGCCCGGCCAGCGCCAGACCGTTTCGGAACACCCCGACGATGAGCGCACCGAGCAGCGAGCCCCAGATCGTCCCGCGGCCGCCGAAGAGGCTGGTTCCACCGATCACCACGGCGGTGATCGAGTCGAGGTTCAGATCGATCCCGGCGTTCGGGCTCGCGGAATTCGCGCGTCCGATCTGGATCCAGGCGCCGATCGCCAGGATCGCGCCCGCAACAACGTACACGCTCACAAGCACGCGATTCACGCTGATACCGGTCAAGCGCGCGGCCTCTTTGTCGTCGCCGACCGCGTAGACATGCTTGCCCCAGGCGGTCCGACCCAGGACGAAGGCCATCACGATGTAAAGGATGAGCATCAGCACGACGCCGTACGTCACGCCCACGCCGAAGACTGGGAAGGTATTTCCGGTCGCGGTGATCAGGGCAGGGATGTCCTGCCCGATGACCGAGGCGCTATTGGAGTAGAGCAGGGTCAGAGCAATGAAGATGTTGAGGGTGCCGAGCGTCACGATAAAAGGCGGAAGCTTCAATCGCGTCACCAGGATGCCGTTCACCGCTCCGGCACCGAGGCCGACGAGCAGCCCCAAAAGCAGCGAGAGCACGGCCGGCACGTGATTTTGGCTCGCGGTCTGCGCAATCACCATCGAGGAGAGGACCATGATGGCCCCGACTGACAGGTCGATCCCGGCCGTCAGGATGATCAGGGTCTGCCCGATCGCCAAAGTTCCGACCACGGCGACCTGCTGCGTGATGAGCGAGAGGTTGTTGACGAAGAAGAACCGCGGACTGATGACACCGAAGATAACTACGGCGACGACCAAAACAATGCCCGGGCTCAGGGCGGGGTAGCGGTGCAGGAGGTTGCGGACCCGGCTGAGCGGCGTGGATCTGTCGAGGAACTCGCTGGCGATGTCCGGGGCGGGTGGCGACGGGGCCGCCGCGTTGGCACCGGTGGATTTGGCGCTGTCTGCGGTCACAAGATCTCCTGCACTGGTGGGACTCAAACGAGGCGATGCGGTGGGGCGCCCGAGTTATCGGGCG
>JAYWDH010000080.1:0-5863 GCA_043779945.1 Microbacteriaceae bacterium | reverse complement strand
TGTCCGCGTCACGCAGGTGGGAGGCGTCGTGCCCGATCGCGATCTCGGCGCCCAGTTCACGGAGCTCGTGAACGGCATCCGTCTCGCGCAGATCCGAGCCGGTGACACGGTGGCCGGCCTCGAGGAACAGACGGGCGATGCCGCTCATGCCGGAGCCGCCGATGCCCACGAAATGCGCAGAACCGAGCTCAGCAGGGAGCTCCATCTCGAGGTCGGGCTTGATCATCGTGGCTACGCTACCCGCCCGGTCTCGCGCGCGCTGTCGCGCGCCGCAAACACCAGATCGACCATGCGCTCGGCTCCGTCGCGCACGCCGATAGATGACATCCGGGCGGCCATGGCGGCGATCCGAGCGCGATCGCGCAACAGCACGGGCAGCTCGGTCTCAACGTACTTGGCGCTGAAGGAGTCGTCGGTCACGACGATCGCACCCCCCGCGGTAACGGCGTCGCGCGCGTTGTAAGCCTGCTCACCGTTACCCGCTGCGTACGGAATGAGGAGGGCGGGGACCCCCAGAGCCTCAAGTTCGGCGAGCGTTCCGGCCCCGGCCCGCGAGACCGCGAGGTCGGAGACCGCCAGGGCCAGATCCATCCGGTCGCAGTACTCGAGCAGGTGGTAGCCGGCGAGCCCGGGATCCGTGACCGGCGATCGGGACCCGGTAATGTGCAGCACCTGCCAGCCACTCCCGAGAATGGCCGCGACCGAGGTTGACACGCTCTCGTTGATGCGTCGCGCGCCGGTTGAACCGCCGGTGACTAGCAACGTCGGCATGCGATGGTCCAGGTCGAATCGGGCGCGCCCCTCCGCGCGCGCCGGCGGGAGGTCGAGCTGTTCGATCTCTCGTCGCAGCGGCAGCCCGACCACGATGCCGTGGGCGAGGGTGGTCGACGAGAAGGTAACGCCGACGAACGTGGTCAGGCGCGCGCCGGCCCGGTTGGCGATCCCGGGCTTCGCGTTCTGCTCGTGGATCGCAAGCGGCAGCTTGTCGAGCTGGGCGGCCCGGTAGGCCGGAGCCGAGGCGTAGCCGCCGAAACCGACCACGACATCCACCCGCCGATCACGCAGGATGCCGCGCACCTGGGCGACCGTGACACGCCAGCTCGCGGGGAACGCGAGGGCCACACGGTTCGGACGACGCGGGAAAGGCAGTCGCGGAATGATCAGCAGCTCGTAGCCACGTTCCGGAACAAGTCGCGCCTCGAGCCCTTCTGCAGTGCCGAGCACCAGGATCTCGGCGTCCGGTTCGCGCTCGCGCAGGCGATCGGCGGTCGCGAGCAGCGGATTGACGTGGCCGGCGGTCCCCCCGCCAGCGAAGAGGTACGTGGTCACCGGCGGGTCGCTCCGCGGAAAGCCGGAGCGAGCTGCGCGTCGGGTTCCGGTCGATGCCGCGCGAAGGACAGAACAACACCGATCGCGGCGAGTGTCGTGATGAGCGCGGAACCTCCGGCCGAGACGAGCGGCAGCGGCACGCCAAGCACGGGGAGAAATCCGAGCACCACCGCGATGTTGACGAAGGCCTGACCGATGATCCAGACCATAGCTGCGCTGGTGGCGACTTTCGCGAAGGGGTCGCGCGACATCCGGATAATGCGGATAAAGCAGATCGTCAGCAGCACGAAGAGCGCAAGCACAATGATCGCGCCGATGAGGCCCAGCTCCTCACCGATGATCGAGAAGATGAAGTCGTTGTCGGCCTCGGGTACCCACGACCACTTACCGGTGGAGTTTCCGAGGCCCACTCCGAGCACGCCGCCGTGGGCGAGCGCCTGCCATCCGTGCGTGGTCTGGTAGCAGTCACCCGACGCCTGCGACGGGTCGGTGCACCCACCCAGCCAGGCCGAAATCCGGTTCGTCCGTGAAGTTCGGATGGAGGCGGCCACCAACCCGACGATCGCCATGACGGCGATGAAACCGAGCACGACTCGCAGGCGCGCTCCCGCGTAGAAGAGTGCGCCGAGCACGATGCTCAACAGGATCACCGAGGTGCCGAGGTCGCTCCCCGCGAGCACCAAGCCGGTGGCGATGGCGACGACGGGTCCCAGAGTGATCAGCGTCTTCCGCCAGTCCTCGAGCATCTCCCGCCTCGAGGTCAGGATCCAGGCCAACCAGAGAACGAAGGCGAGCTTCACGAGCTCCGACGGCTGGGCGTTAAATGCCCCGAGATGAATCCAGTTGCGGTTACCGCCGTAGGCGAAGCCCAGCGGCGTGAAGACCAGAAGTTGAAGTCCGATGCCCACGAAGACACCGATCCGGGCCCAGCGCTTCCAGAAGGAGATCGGCGCACGGGCTGCGATCAGCATGATGGGAATGCCAATGAGGGCGTAGAGGCCCTGCCGGGTGGCGATCGCGAAAAAGTCCTTGCTGCTCACATACGAGAGGATCGACGAGGACGAAAGCACCATGACCAGGCCGAAGATGACCAAGAACAGGGTCGTTCCGAGCAGCAGAAAGTACTCGGACGTCTCGGCCGCGAACAAGCGCCTTACCGCGATAACGGCGGACCGCGGCGCCCGCGGCTGCTCCGCGGGGACCTGCCCCGATGGGGGGCCGGAGCGGAGCGGGGGTCGAGTCGCAGTCACAGCGCCTCCCCTCCGTTTTCTTCCTGTCCAGGCTGGGTTAGCCCCGCTCGCCCAAATGCTCGCGCACCGCCCGGGCGAATCGGGTTCCCCTGTCTGCGTAGTCCGTGAACTGGTCCATCGATGCGGCGGCCGGCGCGAGCAGAACCACGTCTCCGGTGACAGCGACCGATGCTGCGGCCCGCACGGCTGCAGACATTACCCCGCCAGTTTCGTCGCCCGTGACCTCGGTGACCGCGACGCTGGGGGCGTGTCGCTGGAACGCTTCCCGAAGCACCGTGCGATCCGCGCCGATCAAGACGGCCCCCTTCAGCCGTTTCGCGTGCTTCTGCACCAGCGGGGCCGGGTCGATGCCCTTCAAAAGGCCGCCAACGATCCAGACCACGCTCGAGAATCCGGAGAGAGCGGCATCGGCCGCGTGCGCGTTGGTGGCCTTGGAATCGTCGATCCAGAGGATCCCGCGGCTCTCGGCCACGACCTCGGTTCGGTGGTGGTCCAGCCGGAAGCCGCGGATCGCCTCCCGCACCTGTGCGGGCATTACCCCGGCCGCACGGGCGAGCGCTGCCGCGGCCAGGACGTTGGCCGCCATGTGCGGGGAATCCATCCCGCTGGGGATCAGATCATCCATCGTCGCGAGTTCGAGCGCCGAGGTGCGGCGCTCCTCGAGGAACGCGCGATCGACGAGGATCCCGTCGACCAGCCCAACATCGCTCGGGCCGGGAACACCGAGGCCGAAGCCGATCGCGCGTGCGCCGTCCTGCACGGTGGCGTCCTCGACCATCTCGCGGGTCGCGACGTCGGCGAGGTTGTAGACGCAGGCGACCCGCACGTTGTCGTAGACCTTCGCCTTGGCATCCCGGTACGCCTCGCGCGTCCCGTGCCACTCAAGGTGGTCATCGGCGAGGTTCAGGCAGACGGATGCCAGCGGCGCGAGCAGCCCGCCGGCGTTGCGGTTCACCCAGTGCAGCTGGTGGCTGGAAAGCTCGATGACCAGCGTGTCGAACCCCTGTGGATCGCGGATCGCGTCCAGCACCGGCACCCCGATGTTGCCCGCCGGGGCCGCACGCAGTCCGCCGCAGACCAGCATCGCGGCCGTGAGCCTCGTCGTGGTCGTCTTGCCATTCGTTCCGGTGATGCAGATCCAATCGGCGGGAGTGCCGTCGGGTCGCGCTACCTTGTCTCGCAGTCGCCAGGCCAACTCGATATCGCCCCAGATCTCGAGGTCCTGCTCGCGCGCCCAGACGAGCAGCGGATGCTCCGGCGGGTACCCGGGCGACACCACGAGCAACTCGGCCTGGAAGCCCGCGAGGGCAAGCGGGACCGTGACGTCCGCTTCGAGGTATGTGGCGCCGATCACATCGAGCAGCTGACGGTGCTCGACGGTCGCCTCGCGGGCGACGACGAGCACCTCGGCACCGAGCTCGACCAGGGTGTCTGCGACCGAGAAGCCCGTGACGCCCAGGCCGAGCACCGCCACGCGCAGGCCCGACCACTCGGAGCGCCAGCTGGTCAGTTCGGAGAGATCACGCACATCGGCCACGGTTGAGCATCCCCCTAGCGGCTGGCCCACTCGAGGTAAAACGCGCCGACGCCAGCGGCGACGAAGAGCGCCGCAATGATCCAGAACCGCACGACGACGGTGATCTCGGCCCAGCCCTTGAGTTCGAAATGGTGATGGAGCGGACTCATCAGGAAGATCCGTTTGCCGTGGGTGATCTTGAAGTACGCCCGTTGCAGGATCACCGAGCCGGTGACCACCAGGAACAGACCACCGATCAGGACCAGCAGCAGTTCGGTGCGGCTGATGACGGCCAGCGCGGTGATAGCGCCGCCGAGGGCGAGCGAACCGGTGTCGCCCATGAATATCTGAGCTGGTGCGGTGTTCCACCAGAGAAAACCGACCAGGCTGCCGACGATGCAGGCCGCCACGACTGCGATGTCGAGCGGGTCGCGAGCGTCGTAACACTTGTATTCGACCACTTGCGACCGCGCGCTGAAGCAGCTCTGGTTGTTCTGCCAGAACCCGATGAAGATGTAGGCCGAAATCGCGAAGATTGAGGCGCCAGTGGCGAGACCGTCGAGACCGTCGGCAACGTTCACTCCGTTCGAGGCGCTCACGGTCATCAGGTTGATCCAGATGACGAAAAGCAGGATGCCCACGATCGGTCCGAAGGCGTACAGATTCAGCCAGGAGATCTCGCGCACCCCCGAGATGAAGGTCGAGGCCGGCGTCAGGTGGTTTTCGTCAAGGAACAGCCGGGAGATGGCCAGCAGCGCGAAGATCGTGCCGATGATCGCCTGCCCGGCGATCTTCGCCCAACCGCCCAGCCCCAGGCTGCGTTGGTGTCGTGTCTTCAGGAAGTCGTCGATGAACCCGACGGCACCGAGCCCAGCCATCATCCCGAGTACCAACACGGCGACCATGGTCCCCGGTACACCGGCAAAGAAATGCCCCATGAGGTAGCCGAAGGTCGAGCCGAGGATGAAGACGATGCCGCCCATGGTGGGTGTGCCGCGTTTGGCGTGGTGCGACTTCGGCCCGTCGTCGCGAATGAACTGGCCCCAGCCAAGCCGCGAGAAGAGCCGGATAAAACCCGGCGTCAGGAAGAGCGTGAACGCAAGAGAAAAGGCGGCACCGATGAGGAGAGCTACCACGCGGCGCCCTCGACTCCGCCGATCGCATCACCAAGAAATCGGAGGTTAGCCGACTTCGACGACTTCACGAGCACGACATCACCCGACCGAAGTTCTCCACGCAGAAGATCGTATGCCGCGTCGAGATTGGGGACGAACACTGACTCCCCGTCCCATGAGCCTTCCAGCCCGGCAGCGGCGTGGATGAGGCGCGCACCGTCTCCGACAACAACGAGCTTGCCAATGTTGAGGCGAACGACGAGACGACCGACGCGGTCGTGCTCCTCCTTGGCGTACTCCCCCAGCTCGGCCATCTCGCCAAGCACCGCGACCGAACGCTGACCGGGTTCCAAGATCTGTACAAGGGTCTTGAGTGCCGCTGCAGTGGAATCCGGGCTCGCGTTGTACGCGTCATTGATCACCGTGATGCCACCGCCGGGCTGCAGCACCTCCATGCGCCACCGCTCCGCCCGGGGCACGGCCTCGATCGCAGCGATCGCGCGGTCGAGCGGCACCCCGAGCTCGCGGGCGACGGCCAGCGCGGCCAGCGCGTTGCCGACATGGTGCTCGCCAAGAATCTGCAGGGCGACCACGTGACTCGCGCCGTCCGCCACGAGGGTGAAACGGGTTCCGGATGCGGTGGCCAGAACGTC
>JAYWDH010000079.1:0-5880 GCA_043779945.1 Microbacteriaceae bacterium | reverse complement strand
ACCAGCCCTGCCCGCGAGTGGGCGGCGGTCGCGCGACTGCTGCGCGAGGAGCACCTCGGGCGCGACGTCCCGTGGAATCAGCTTGCTGTCATCGTGCGCAGCAGCGTGCATGCCCCGGCGATCGCCCGTGCGCTGTCGCTAGCTGAGGTGCCGACCCGCACCGCGAGCGGTGGAGTCGCCCTGCGTGACGAGACCGCCGCACGGAGTCTGCTCTCCGTGGTGGAGGTGGGGGTCGGTCGGGCCGAGTTGAACGCCGAGCTCGCGGCCGAACTGCTGCTCTCGCAGTTCGGCGGCCTGGACGCGCTGGCACTCCGTCGGCTGCGGCTCTCCTTGCGCGCCGAGGAGCTCGCTAGCGACGGCACTCGTGGCAGCGACGCCCTGCTCGTCGAGGCGCTGTCGGCGCCTGGTCGCTTCGCCACCATCGACAGCCGACCGGCCAGGAGCGCGGAGCACCTGGCCGAGACCTTGGCGGCGTTGCGCGCGAGTGACGGGTCGATCGAGGATCTGCTCTGGCTCGCCTGGGATCGCAGCAGACTGGCAGCGGCCTGGCATGATCAAGCGCTCGGTAGCGGCCCGGTAGCGGCCGAGGCGAACCGCAACCTGGACGGGATCGTCGCTCTGTTCACCGCCGCCAAGCGGTTCGCCGAACGTCGGCCGGACGCGCCTGCCTCCGAGTTCCTCGCCGAGGTGCTCGACGCCGAGGTGCCAGAAGACATGCTGTCCCCGGGTCGCAGCGACGATGCGGTGCTCGTGACGACGCCCTCCGGCGCGCTGGGGCTGGAGTTTCGCACGGTCGTGGTCGCCGCCCTGCAAGACGGGATCTGGCCGAATCTGCGGGCCCGAGGCTCGCTGCTGCAGCCCCAGAATCTGGTGCGGGCGCTGCGCTCCGACGGCGACGGCACGGACGGCGGCGCCGCCGATCGCACGATCGATGACCGCAAGCTGGTGCTCGACGACGAGTTGCGGATGTTCGCCCTGGCCGTCTCGCGCGCCAGCGAGCGCGTTATCCTCTCCGCGGTCGCCAACGACGACGAGCAGCGGAGTGTGTTCTTCTCGCTTCTCCCCGCCGAAACGCCCCTAATCGACTCCGCGACCAAGCCGCCGCTCTCGTTGCGCGGCTTCACCGGTCGGCTGCGTCGCACGCTCGCCGACCCGCGATCGAACCGGGCGGATGCCGCCGGCGCGGCCAGCTCGCTCGCCGAGCTCGCGCGCATGGGGTTGCCGGGCGCCAGTCCGGACGACTGGCACGGGCTTGAGCCGATTTCGTCGAGCGGTACGCTCTTCGAGGGCGACAGCATCCCGGTCTCGCCGTCGCGGATGGAAAGACTGGAGGAGTCGCCGCTCGACTGGTTCCTCGAGACCATCGCGGGGGGCGACTCGGGCGTAGTGGCGGGCGTCGGCACGATCCTGCACTGGGCGATGGAAACCACCGATGATCCGGTCGTCGACAATCTCTGGTCTGCCGTCAACTCACGATGGAATGAGCTCGTCTTTGAGTCGCCGTGGTTGGCCGAGCGCCAGCTGCAGCTCGCGCGTCGCTTCACCGAGGGGCTGGCCGACTACCTGGCGGACTTCCGGCGCGAGGGTAAGACGCTGATCGCGGCCGAGGGGCGATTCCGGTTGGAGTACGGCGAGCTGGAGGTCTCCGGGCCCCACGACGACGGGTTGCGGACGCCCGCGCCGACGAGGCCCGCGATCGTGGTCAACGGCTCCATCGACCGGGTCGAGCGTGACCCGGACGGCAGGGTCGTGATCGTCGACCTCAAGACCGGACGGCCCATCACCTCGCCGGCGACGATCGCCGCGCATCCGCAGCTCGGCGCATACCAACTTGCCTACGCGGAGGGCAAGTTCGACGAGCCGCTCGAGGGGGTCGAGCACACCTCGGGTGGCGCGAAGCTCCTCTACGTGCGCGAGGGCAGAGACGGCCGGCGTTATCGCGACGGGCATCAGGCAACCCTGGATGGCGAGGCACTCGATGCGGTCCGCAAACGCATCCGGCAGGCGGCCGTGCTGATCGCGGCGGCCGAGTTCGACGGCAAGCTGGAGCTTGAGCAGTTCGGTGGCTTCGGCACCACGCCGCGGCTGCGGCTGCACCGGGTGCGGGCGGTGTCCAGTGACTGACGCGCTCGCCGAGACGGGGGCGCCGAAGTACTCCGCCGTCGATATCGCCCGTGCGCTCGGCAAGCCCGAGCCAACAGCGCAGCAGCAGGCCGTCATCCAGGCGCCGCTCGTTCCGGCGCTCGTGGTCGCGGGCGCAGGTAGCGGCAAGACGGAGACGATGGCGAACCGGGTGCTCTGGCTGCTCGCCAACGGGCTCGTGAAGCCCAGCGAGGTGCTGGGGCTCACCTTTACGCGCAAGGCGGCGGGCGAGCTCGCGATCCGTATCCGGGAGCGCATCGAGCAGCTGGCGGCGGCCGGACTGACGCCCGACGACCACGATCCGTTCCAAGCGCCCGTGGTGTCGACATACAACTCGTTCGCTAACTCGATCTTCCGCGACAACGCGATCCTCGTTGGGCGCGAGAGTGACGGTTCCGTGCTCGGCGAGGCGGGCGCTTGGCAGCTGGCGCGGGCGACGGTGATCCGCTCGCTCGACCCCCGGCTGCCGGGTCTCGACCGCAACCTCGACCCCGTCACTAACGCCGTGCTCGGGCTCAGTCGCGCCCTTTCGGAGAACATCGCCGACGCCGAGCGGGTGCGGGAGTTCGCGGTTCGTTTTGCGTCCACCGGCGAGCTGCCTCCGG
Organism: Microbacteriaceae bacterium; assembly: GCA_043779945.1. GTDB lineage: Bacteria > Actinomycetota > Actinomycetes > Actinomycetales > Microbacteriaceae > Lysinimonas. Next base: position 3,133 of record JAYWDH010000079.1, on the reverse strand, counting down.
GCGGCCGCGGTGCCTACGCGGAGGTCGACAAGCTCGTCACCGCGGTCGGGGCGCTCGACGTCCTCGTTGACCTGGTCGGCGAATACGACGCAGCTAAGTTGACCCGAAGTGCGGTCGAGTACTCGGACCAGGTAGCGCTTGCGCTGCGGATTGTCGGCAAGCAGCCAGCCGTGGCCGATGAGCTCCGCGAGCGGCATCGCGTGGTGCTGCTCGACGAATACCAGGACACCTCGGTCGTGCAGACCCGCATGCTGGCTGAGCTGTTCGCCGGGCATCCTGTCATGGCGGTCGGCGACCCCAACCAGTCGATCTACGGATGGCGCGGCGCCTCCGCCTCGAATCTGGAGCAGTTCGGACCCCAGTTCGGCGCGAGCGGGCCCGCGTACGCCCTCTCGACCAGTTGGCGGAACGGGCGACGCATCCTCGACGCTGCCAATGCGCTCGTGGCGCCGCTGTCGCTCGCCTCGCGCGTGCCGGTCGAGAAGCTCACGCCCTCGCCACTGGCGAGCGAGTTCCCGATCGAGGTGCGCTTCGAGGAGGACCTCGAGGCCGAGGCCGAGGCGGCGGCCCGCTGGTTTGCGGCCCGCCTGGCGGCTCCCGAGCTGCAGAAGACCGTGGTGCGTCACGACGGGACTCCAGCCACCGAACCGCCGTCCGCGGCCATGCTGTTCCGCGCTCGCAAGACGCAGCCGACCTTCCTGCGCGCGCTTCGCGAGCACGGGGTGAAGTACCACGTGCTCGGCCTCGGCGGTCTGCTGGCCGAGCCGGAGGTCGCGGATCTGGTGTCGATGCTGTCAGTACTGAGCGATCCGGGGGCTGGCCTGGAACTCATTCGTGTGCTGGCTGGATCGCGTTGGCGGGTCGGCGTGCAGGACCTGCACGCGCTCAACCGTCTCGCCTCCTGGCTGCGCGACCGCGACCACGCCCAGCAGGTCTATGCGGACGATGTGAAAGACAGGATGCGATCCAGCCTCAACGAGGGGGAGGGCGGCTCGATCGTCGACGCCCTCGATTTCCTCGCGACAGCGCGCGAGGGGCACAGTGCGCTCGCGCATTTCTCCGAGCTGGGACTCGCGCGTTTGCGTGACGTCGGCCACGTCGTGGCACGGCTGCGTGCCCGCGCGTCGCTGGCGTTGCCTGACTTGGTCTCGCTGGTCGAGCAGGAGCTTCGGCTCGACATCGAGGTCGTTGCCAATGAGGATCGCCCGCTCGGCGGCGCCCCGATGGAGGCGCTGTTCGACGCGATCGACGGCTATCTGGCGCTCGATGACTCTGACACCAGGGTCGGCTCGGAGCTGAACGGATTCCTGGCCTGGCTGCGCGCCGCGGAGGAGAAGGAAGACCTCTCGCCCCGCCCGGAAGATCCCGAACCAGGCACGGTGCAGATCCTGACCATCCACGGCGCGAAGGGTCTGGAATGGGATCTCGTCGGCGTGCCGCGGCTCGTCACCGACGAGCTCCCGTCCAGGCCGATCGAGGGGACGAACGGTTGGCTCGCCTTCGGGCAGCTGCCGTGGCCGTTCCGGGGGGACGCCGCCGATCTGCCGGTCTTCGCGTGGGAGACCGTGAGGACGCGCAAAGAGCTTCTTGACAATCGGGTGCGGTTCAAGACTGCCGTGGGCCAGCGGGCACAGCACGAGGAGCGCAGACTCGCGTACGTCGCGGTCACCCGCGCTCGCCACGAACTGCTGTTGAGCGGCTCGTTCTGGGCGACCCAGGCCAAGTACCGCGAGCCGAGCATCTTCTTGCGCGAACTCGCGGTCGCGGGCGTGATTGAAGAACTTCCCGAAGCACCCCAGAGCCTCGAGAACCCGCTCGGCGACAACCTGGACTGGATCACCTGGCCGCTCGACCCGCTCGGCACCCGTCGACCGACGGTCGAGGCCGCCGCCGCCGCGGTGCGAGCCGCCGAGCCCGCCATCGCCGGACCCTGGGCCGAGGATCTCGAGCTCCTGCTTACCGAGCGCGCCGAGCGTCTGACTGGCGCGGGGGCGGTCGCGCTGCCCACCCGTGTGCCGGCATCCCGTTTCAAGGACTTCGTGACGGCGCCGGATGCCGTTGCGGCGTCGCTGCGACGCCCAATACCCGAGAAGCCGTTCAAGGCGACACGGCTCGGGACGCTGTTTCATTCCTGGGTCGAGAACCACTACGGGCTCGGGGCCGGATCGGACGAACTGGATGCCCGATCCGTCGAGCTCGACGACGAAGGCGACGGCGTGGAAGCCGCCGACCTCGCGACCCTCCGCACAACGTTCGAGGCCTCGGAGTGGGCGACGCGACGTCCGATCGAGGTGGAGCGCGAGATCCACTTGCCTTTCGACGGCCGCATCGTGATCTGCAAGATCGACGCGATCTACGCGCTCGGACCGGGTGGCGACGGAGTCGAGCGTTTCGAGGTCGTCGACTGGAAGACCGGTAAGGCCCCGAAGGATGCCGGCGACCTGGAGCGCAAGCAACTGCAGCTCGCCCTCTACCGTCTCGCCTATTCACGGTGGGCCGGAATCGACCCGAGCCGGATCAGCGCCGCGTTCTACTTCGTTGCTGATGACCGCGTGATTCGACCGGAGCACATCGACGACGAGGCCGAGCTGCTGGCGCGGTGGCGCGCGGCGTTCAGCTAGAGCGGCGTCGGCGCGAGCGAGGAGCGCGCGACGATTGCGCTGATTAGCGCATCCACCGGCTCGCGGGCGGCACGGGGATTGTCGAGCAGTGCGAAGTCAACCTCGCCGAGCATCGGCAGTCCGAAGGTGCTCGTTACGGGCACGAGATCCCCTGGGATCAGGTTCTGCGGGAACACCGCGACCCCGATTCCGGCCCGCAGCGCAGCAAGCACGCCATTGATTTCGCGCACATTGCAAGTGATGCGCCAGGTGCGGCCGGCATCCTCGAGCGACTGGATGGCGACGCTCCTCGACAGCGACGGCGCCTGATACACGATGAGCGGCACCGGCTGGGCGGGGTCGAGCTGGAGTGACTTGTGCGCCACCCACACGAGGCGCTCGCGACGCACGACGCGGCCATCGGGCTGGTCGGGCTCCTGCTTGACGTAGACCAGGTCGAGCTGTCCGGCTTTGAGCCGCCGCGCGAGCGCCCCACTCTGGTTGACCGTGAGTTCGAGGTTGATCTGCGGGTA
>JAYWDH010000078.1:0-15496 GCA_043779945.1 Microbacteriaceae bacterium | reverse complement strand
GCACCGACCGTCCGCTCTGATCCGCCTGGCGCGTGTCGAACTAGCTTGCTTCGGCGGCCTTGTCGCGGGCGATCGCTCCGAGGAGCCCGTTGAGAAAGCCGGCCGAGTCTTCGGTGCTCAGCAGCGAGGCGTGTCGGACGGCCTCAGCGATGGCGACGCCATCCGGGACCTCGTCGTTGTAGAGGATCTCCCACGCACCGATGCGAGCGATCGCGCGGTCGAGAACGGGCATGCGCTCGAGCGGCCAGCCGTCGGCGTGCTCGCGGATCACGACATCGAGATCCCCAAGATGCGAGGCGACACCCTCGACGATGTCACGCGCGTACGGCCACGATGACTCGCGCTGCGGGTTCGTCTCGGCTCGGGCTGCCTCCTCGTCGAGGAGGCCCGCGATCGGGAGCTCCCGCAGATCGGCTCCGAACAGGATGTCGAGGGCTCGCTTGCGCGACTTGGTGCGTGCACTCATGAAAGACAGCCGCCTAGTCGGTGACGCGGCCGAGGTAGTCGCCGGTCCGAGTGTCCACTTTGACACGCGTGCCCGTCTCGAGGAACAGCGGGACCTGCATCTCGTAGCCGGTCTCGAGCGTGGCCGGCTTGGTGCCCGCGCTCGAGCGGTCGCCCTGGAGTCCCGGCTCGGTATACGTGACGACCAACACGACCGACGCGGGAAGTTCCACGTACAGCGGCTCGCCCTCGTTGGTCGCGATCGTGACCGTCTGGTTCTCGAGCATGAAGTTGGCGGCGTCGCCCACGATCTTGCTCGGGACCATCGTCTGGTCATAATCGGTGGCGTCCATGAAAACGAAGCCGTCTCCGTCGCGGTACAGATAAGTAAAATCACGGCGGTCGACCGTCGCGAAGTCGACTTTGCTACCGGCGTTGAAGGTGCGATCGACGACCTTGCCGCTCATGATGTTCTTCATCTTCGTGCGCACGAAGGCGCCGCCCTTGCCCGGCTTGACGTGCTGAAACTCGACGATCGTCCAGAGCTGTCCGTCCAGGTTCAGGACGCTGCCGTTCTTGATGTCGTTCGTCGAGGCCATGGTGGAGGTTTCCGTTCTGAAGTCTGCTGGTCGAGCAGCGGCGAAGCCGCCCGTCGAGACCAAGGCGCTGAAGCGCCCCCACGAGTGTACGGGAGCGGTTAGTCCGCGGGGGTGACCACGCGGAGCGCCAAGAGGTACGAGTCGAATCCGAACCCGGCGATCACTCCTGTCACGACAGCCGAGATCACGCTGGTCTGCCGGAACTCTTCTCGCGCGTGAGGGTTCGAGATGTGCACCTCGACCAGCGGGATGCCCGCCTTCGTAACTAGAGCAACCGCATCCCGCAACGCGTAGCTGTAGTGCGTGAACGCCGCCGGATTCAGGATCACGGGACTCGTGGTATCCACCGCCTCGTGGAGCCAACGGATGAGCTCAGCCTCGTCGTCCGTCTGGCGCAGATCGATCTCGACGGCGGAGCCGGCCTGCTCGGCCAGCAAGACGCGCAGCAAGCTCAGGTCTTGGTGACCGTAGATGTCGGGCTCGCGGCTGCCGAGGCGCCCGAGATTCGGACCGTTCAGCACGAGCACGCGAGACATGAGGCGAGCCTAGCGATCCCCTGATCGAGAAGCTGCGATAGCTGGTATTGACGCGCGGCTCTGCCGCTGCTCAACGAGCTTCGGAGATCTCCTGGTATGCGGCGAACAGCAGTTGCTCCTCAGGGCCGGTGAGGGTGGTCGGGCGAGCTATGTCGTCGAGCACGATGAACCGCAGCAGCTCACCGCGCGCCTTCTTGTCGCGCTTCATGGTGGCCAGCAGGGTAGGCCAGCGACCCGCTGGGTAGCTCGTCGGGAGGCTCAGCAGGTCCAGGATGCGGCGGTGCCGATCCACGGCGGCGTCGCTGAGCGAACGGGTCAGTCGCGACAACTCGGCCGCGAACATCATCCCGATCGCGATGGCGGCGCCGTGGCGCCACTGGTACCGCTCTGCGTGCTCGATCGCGTGACCGAGGGTGTGTCCGTAGTTCAGGATTTCGCGGAGACCTTGCTCCGTGAAGTCCTCACCAACGACGCGTGCTTTCATCGCGATCGCCAGTTCCATGTTGCGCCGGAACTGCGGGGTGGTCGGGTCCGTGGCGATATCCACGTCGGCTTCGATGGTGTCGAGGATCTCGGGCTCCGCGATGAAGCCTGCCTTGGCGATCTCGGCGTAGCCGGCGAGGATCTCGTTCTTGCTGAGGCCGTCAAGCGCGTCCAGGTCGCACAGCACGGCACGTGGCGCCCAGAAGGCACCGACCAGGTTCTTGCCCTCTGCGGTGTTGATGCCCGTCTTACCTCCGACCGCCGCATCCACCATGGCGAGCACGGTCGTGGGGAGCTGGATGATGTCGATCCCGCGGAGCCAGGTCGCGGCCACGAATCCGGCCAGGTCGGTTGTGGCTCCCCCGCCCAGTCCGACGACTGCGTCGGAACGGGTGAAATCGGTCTGGCCCATGACCTGCCAGCAGAAGGCGGCGACCTCGACGCGCTTGGCCGCTTCGGCATCCGGGATCTCGGCGAGTAGGACCTCGTAGCGACCGCTGAGCTCCTCACGCAGGATCTCAGCGCGCGCCGCCAGCGTCGGCGCGTGCACGATCAAGACCTTCTTGACACGCGGGGCGAGGAATTCGGGGAGACGGGCATGCAGACCCCTGCCGACGAATACCGAGTAGCCGGGGTCGCCTGCAACCGGAATCTCGGTCGTCGGAGTGGAGTCGCTCGGAGTCACGCTGTCGCTGTCGACCATGCGGCCACCTCCTGTGCCACGGCATCGATCGGACGGTGCGACGAATCGACCGTCAGTCGTGCCAGCTGTGTGTAGATGGGAAGTCGCTCGGCGTAGATACGCTCCCAGTCCGAGAGACCGCCCCGGACCAGCGGCCGCCGACCGTCTCCAATGCGAGGCGCGACGGCCTCGGCGGAAACCGTAACCAGCACCACCCGGTGCTCAGCGAGCATGGCCTGCGTCTCCGGGGCGAGAATAGCCCCCCCTCCGAGCGCCACGACGTCTTCGCTGGCGAGCGCGCGGGCGACCGCCTCTCGCTCGATGGCGCGGAAGTGCTCCTCGCCGAGCGTGTCGAAGATGGCCGGGATCGGGCCGTTCTCGGCCACGATGATGCGGTCAGTGTCCTGGAAACCGGTCCCTAGGATGCGCGCCACCCGTTTGCCGATCCGTGTCTTGCCCGCACCCATTGGCCCGATCAGGACGACGGGAGGACCCCCGGTCATGTGGCCACGCCGATCGCGCGCATCATTCGGGGGCGGAGGCCGCCGCGGTGCGCAGCGAGCTTGGAATCGCAGCAAGATAGGCGTCGAGGTTGCGTTTGGTCTCGCCGACCGAGTCGCCGCCGAACTTCTCGATCATGGAGTTGGCGAGAACCAGGGCGACCATGGCCTCGGCGACGACGCCGGCCGCCGGCACGGCGCAGACGTCGGAACGCTGGTGGTGCGCCGCTGCCGCCTCGCCCGTCGCAACATCGACCGTGCGGAGAGCGTGTGGAACGGTCGCGATGGGCTTCATTCCGGCCCGGACTCGCAAGAGCGTGCCCGTACTCATGCCACCCTCGGTACCGCCAGCCTTGTCGCTCAGGCGGGTGATGAGACCGTCGTCCGCAACCAGTTCGTCATGCGCCTGCGAGCCGCGGCGGGTCGTGGTGAGGAAGCCATCGCCGACCTCGACGCCCTTGATCGCCTGAATCCCCATGAGCGCGCCCGCGAGCTGCGAGTCGAGTCGTCGGTCCCAGTGCACGTAGCTGCCGAGTCCAGGAGGCAAGCCGTAAGCGAGGACCTCGACCACCCCGCCGAGCGTGTCGCCGGTGTCGTGGGCGTCGTCGATCTCGGCAACCATCAGGGCGGATGTTGCGGGGTCGAAGCACCGCAGTGGATCTTCGTCGAGCGTCACCACGTCGGCCTCGGTCGGCAGCGGGGAGCCCTCGGGCACCCGCACCGGACCGATCGACAGCGTGTGGCTCACCAGCGTCACTCCAAGCTCGCCGAGGAACGCCCGAGCCACCGCACCCAGTGCCACGCGCGCAGCGGTCTCGCGAGCGCTCGCCCGCTCCAGCACGGGCCGGGCCTCTTCGAAGTCGTACTTCTGCATCCCAACCAGGTCGGCGTGACCCGGCCGCGGGCGCGTCAGAGCCGTACCTCGGCCGGTCTCGAACACCGCGGCGTCCACCGGTTCGGCGCTCATCACCTCGACCCATTTGGGCCACTCGGTGTTGCCGATACGGAGCGCGATCGGGCTGCCCATCGAAAGGCCGTGCCGAATGCCACCCGAGAAGTTCAGCTCGTCTTGCTCGAACTTCATCCGGGCGCCGCGGCCGTAGCCGAGCTTACGACGCTCCAGGTCGGCCTGAATGCCTTCCCGCGAGACAGGGACGCCGGCGGGCAGGCCCTCGAGCACGGCCACCAGTTCGGGACCATGCGACTCACCAGCGGTCAACCAACGCAGCATGTGCTCATTCTTTCAGGTCGCTGACCCATTGTTGGGCACAGGGAGGCCGACCGAGGTTCGCATCGCGGCGACGACCTCCGGTTCGCGTGCCAGTGCGCCACCCTCCACGCCAGTCACGAAGATGCGCACCTGGGCGATCGCCTGGTGCAGCAGCATCTCCAGTCCGCTCACGACGGTGCCCCCGACCTCCGACCACGCGGCGGCGAGTTCGCTCGGCCAGGGTTCGTATGCCACATCCAGCAGAACGGCACCACGCCGAAGCGCCTCCGGGTAAACCATGCCGTGATCGCTGGCACCGGGCACCGTGGCGATCACTGCGCTCGGAACCGACAGGGAACGGTCCATCATGCCGAGCCGACGGATTGTCAGCTCGACGCCGAGAGCTGCCGCCAGCGGTTCCAGGGATGCCGCTCGCTCCGGATCACGCGCCGACACCAGTGCGCGGGTCACGCCGAGCGTCGACACCGCGGCCAGCACGGAGGCAGCCGTCGCTCCGCTGCCCAGGATCTGGACGTTCTCCAGACTCGTCACGCCGTGGTCAGCGAAAGCGGCAACAATGCCGGCAACGTCCGTGTTGAAGCCGTGCAGCACGCCATCCTCGTCAAGCAGCACGGTATTCGCGGCGCCCACGGTCTCGACCAGTTGCGTGCGCGATCCCAGCATCGGGAGCACCTCACGCTTGAGTGGCATGGTCAGCGACAGGCCGCGCCAGGACGAGTCGAGGGTGTTCACGAACGCACCGAGGCTACCCTCGACCACCTCGACAGCCCGGTAACTCCACGGCAACCCGAGCACCGCGTAGGCCGCGGTGTGCAACGACGGTGATTTCGAGTGTGCGATCGGGGACCCGAGCACTGCCAGGGTGCGTGGCTCGCCACCGGGACGCGCGCTCGAGCTCACGCGCAGTACGCCATGTTCTCTGCGCTCTGATGGCACCAGGCCTGCCACTGCTTGACCGCCACACCGTGCTCGGCTGCGGTCGTCGAGAACACGGTCTCGCCCGTCTTCAGGTTTACGGCCACGAAGAACAACCACGGACCGGCCGTCGGATGCAGCACCGAATTGATCGCGTCATCCCCCGGCAAACCGATCGGGCCGATCGGCAGACCGTCATTGGCGTAGGTGTTGTACTTGTTGCTCGCGTCGGCGCGCTCGGCGGCAGTGGTCGTCACGCGGTCGACGTGGCCGGTCCCGTAAGCGACGGTCGCGTCGGACTGCAGCCGCATCTTCTGGTCGAGGCGGTTCTGAAAGACCCGAGCAATCTTGTGCATGTCGTCGACGCTCGGTCCTGACTCACGCTGCACGATCGACGCCAGCGTCACGACCCGGAATCGGTCGGCCGGAGCAACACCCGCCTTGTCGAGGTGGCTGATCATGGTGGAGACCAGCTGCTTGAGTACCTGAGTCGCCGTGACCCCCGGGTAGAAGTTGTAGGTCGCAGGGAACATGAAGCCCTCGATACTCGGGGCTACAGACGGGACGCCGAGCGCGACGTAGTTCTTTGCGGCCGCCTTAAAATCGGCGACCGGGATGTTCGTTGCGGATGAGAGCTGTGCGTATGCGCTAGCGGCAGAGACGCCCTCCTTGATCACCGCTACGTGGACGACCTTGTTCTTCGGGTCCTGCAAAGCGGCGAGAGCAGATGCCGCGCTCATCTGCTTCTGCAACTGGTAGATGCCCGGCTGGAAGGTGACACTTTGCTTCGTCAAGAGAAGCCTGTAGAAGGCGTCGAAGGTCTTGGTGACTCCTGCCTGCTCCAGAGTTTTGGCGACACTCGACCCGATATCACCCGACTGGATGACGACATTCACCTTCGTTCCGTTGCCGGTGGTGGGATAGTCGAGCTGGGCTTCCCAGCCAAGCACGTGCCGGATCTGCGGTTCGAAGAGCACCCATCCGGTCACGCCTCCCCCGACGATCAGGACGAAGACGATGAGCAGTGGCAAGAGCCAGCGCCGACGACGTTTGCGCTTCGGTGGCTCCCAGCTGCGATGTGCCCCACGGCCGGCAGCCTCACGAGCCGCGCGGCGGGATTGGGGCTGAGTCGGCGTGGATCGCGCTGGCCGCGCGGCCCGCGCTTCTGCTGCGGCCACTGCGAAAGGGTCGGAGAGTCGCGCGTCAGGGTGCGCCGCCGAGACCGGCTCCGGCGAAGCCGGGCCCGTCGCTCGCCCGCGCTCCGCCCCGTTCGGACGGAAGACGTCGTCCCAGCTCAGTTCCTCAGCCACGACAAGCTTCTCTCATGAGCTGATGCGTCCTTGCGTCGGGTCGACCTCCGTGCCGGGCGGGCGTCCGGTGGAGCGCTCGAAGTCGAGAGCGTTCTGCAGGATGATAACAGCGGCCACCTGGTCGATCATCGAACGCGAGCTTCTCACCGAGCGGCCCGACTCGCGCAAGGCGCGCTGCGCGGACACCGTGGACAACCGCTCGTCAACCAGCCGGACCGGTACATCCCCGGACGCCGCGATCTGATCGGCGAGTAAGCGCGCGTCAGCGGTCGACGGCGTGTCGTGGCCGCGCATCGACAGCGGTAAGCCCACGATGACCTCGATCGCTGTGTACTGCTCCAGTAGTGCCCGCAGTTTCGCGACCGTGTCCGCGTCGCGTGCCAGCGTCACGACCGGGGTCGCCAGAAGCCCGTCGCCATCGCAGACCGCGACTCCGACGCGGACTTTGCCCACGTCGACGCCAAGGCGCACGCCCGATCGCATCCGGCGGGAACCCGGTCAGCCCTGCAGCGCCGTCGAGATTCCCGACAGTGCGGCGCCAATCGCGCCCGTGTTGCTCCCGCCGCCCTGGGCCAGATCGTCTTTGCCGCCACCCCCACCGCCGAGCACAGCGGCCGCCTGTTTGGCGAGCACACCGGCTTTCGCCCCGAGATCACGGGCGGCTGGCGAGGTCGCCACGATTACGGCTGGCTTGTCGGCGACGCGCGCCGCGAGGGCGACAACGGACGCCACACTGCCAAGACGTTCCCGCACGCTGATCGCGAGCGAGCGGAGCTCATCAGCTGACGACAGCGTGCCGAGGTCCTCGACGACAGCCAAGTAGCCGCTGACCCGTGACGCCTTCTCAACGAGAGCGGGCACCCGTCCCGACAGCTGGGACGCCTCGAAGGCGGCGATCTTCTTCTCCGCGGCCTTGAGCTCGGCGACCAGCAACTCGATCCGCTGCGGGAGCATTTCACGGGGGGTCCTGAGCGAGGCAGTCAGGGCCGAGACGATCGCGCGCTCGGCGGCGAGGTCGCGGAAGGCTTCGAGACCGACGAGGGCCTCGACGCGTCGGTTCGTGGATCCGACCGAGGATTCACTGATCAAGTTCACCAAACCAACTTCGGCTGAGGTCCGGACGTGGATCCCGGCACAGAGCTCGCGCGACCACGGGCCGCCGATGTCGACCATCCGCACGGTGTCGCCATACTTCTCGCCGAACAGAGCCATCGCCCCGGCCGCCTTCGCCTCGGCGATCGGCAGGATGCGCGTGGTCACCTCGAGATTGTCGCGCACCGCATTGTTCACGATCTCCTCGAGTTCGCCGCGGGTTTCGGGCGAGAGCGCCTGATTCCAGGCGAAGTCGAGACGCATGTAACCCGCCTTGTTGTACGAGCCGGACTGGTGCGCCTCGGAGCCCAGCGTCTGGCGCAGGGCCGCGTGCACCAGATGAGTCGCCGAGTGCGCCTGCGCGGCCGAGTGGCGGTACACGGGATCGACGACGCTGGTGGCTGCGGCACCCACGGAGACCTCACCGCTGCTGACCTGCACCGTGTGGCTGATCAGCCCCTTGACCGGGCGCTGCACATCGAGCACCTCGAGGTCGAAGCCGTTGCCGACGATGGCGCCCGCATCGGCGGCCTGACCACCAGACTCTGGATAGAGCGCCGTCTCAGCGAGGATCACCTCGGCGATGTCACCAGTGACCGCGCGATCGACAGCATGCCCGTCCACCAGGATGCCCAACACCGTCGAGTCGGTCTGCAGGTAGTCGTAGCCGGTGAAGACCGTCTCCCCCGCCGCGCGCATCCCGGAGTACACCGAGAGGTCAGCAAGTGCCCGTTTCTTGGCCCTCGCATCCGCCTTGGCCCGCGTGCGCTGCTCCATCATGAGCTTGTCGAATGCGGCGCGATCGACTGTCAGACCAGCCTCCTCTGCGATCTCGAGGGTGAGGTCAATCGGGAATCCAAAGGTGTCGTGCAGCAGGAACGCGGTGTCGCCGGGAAGCGCCGACGCTCCCTTGGTCTGCGTGTCCTCGACGGCGAGGTCCAGGATGGTCGTGCCGCTCGCTAGCGTGCTGCGGAAGGTCTCTTCCTCCGCGACGGCGAGGCGAGAGGTGCGCTCCCACTGCTCCTCGACGTCCGGATAGGCGTCGCGCATCGCGAGCCGGGATGCGTTGAAGAGTTCAGGGAAGCTGATGCTGTCAACGCCCAGCAGGCGCATCGAACGCACCGCGCGACGCAGCAGGCGGCGCAGGATGTAGCCGCGCCCCTCGTTGCTCGGACTGACACCGTCCGTCATCAGCATCAATGACGAGCGCACATGGTCGGCGATGATCCGCATCCGCACGTCGTCGGGATGCTCCGCCCCGTAACGCCGTCCAGACAGGGCGGAGGCGACATCTAGGACGGGTCGCACCTGATCGATCTCGTACATGTTCTCGACGCCCTGCTTGATGAAGGCGACGCGCTCCACGCCGAGACCGGTGTCGATATTCTTCTTCGGCAGATCGCCGACGATCTCGAAGTCGACCTTCGTTCGGACGTCGGTGATGAGGTCCTGCATGAAGACGAGGTTCCAAATCTCGGTGAATCGGGTGTCGTCGACGGCTGGGCCGCCGTCGTGGCCGTACGCGGGGCCGCGGTCGAAGTAGATCTCCGAGCACGGGCCTCCGGGGCCCGGCTGGCCCGTGTGCCAGTAGTTGTCTTCTTTACCCAGGCGCTGGATGCGGTCGGCCGGGAGTCCCGCTACCTTGCGCCACAGCGCCTCGGCTTCGTCATCATCCTCGTAGACGGTGACCCAGAGATCCTTCTCGGCGAAGCCCAGGCCGCCGTCGCCTTCGGAACTGGTCAGCAGCTCCCAGGCGTACTCGATCGCGCCCTCTTTGAAATAGTCGCCGAACGACCAGTTCCCCGCCATCTGGAAGAAAGTGCCGTGGCGGGCGGTCCTGCCAACCTCTTCGATGTCATTCGTCCTGATGCACTTCTGCACGTCGGCGGCGCGAGGATACGGCGCCGGCACCACGCCGGTGAGGTAGGGGATGAACGGCACCATGCCCGCGATGGTGAAAAGGATCGAGGGGTCGTCGCTCACCAGCGAGGCGGACGGCACGATGGTGTGGCCGCGCTCGCCGAAGTAGGTGAGCCAGCGGCGTTGGATTTCAGCGGTCTGCACGAGTTCTGTTCCTAGCGAGGGCCCGAGGTGCGGGCGCGGCGGTACCTGGATGGATGGGCGTCAACGTCCGGTCCGCCGACCCCGTTGGCCGACGCCGGACTAGCGGGCGCGCGCGGTGAAGTCGGAAACGGCCCCGTCGGCCGCTGCACGCAACTCGGCCTCGCGGGACTTGTAGCCGTCAACGACGGCCTCACCGAAGTCACGGGCCTTAGCGTCGACGTCGTCGAAGAACTGGCGCCCGGGAACGGTCTTCGCGAGCTGATGCGCCACCACGAAGCCCGCGGCGACACCGACAGCCAGAAGCACAACAGCTTTCACCGTGACTCTCCTTTTCCTGGCGATCTGGTGCTCGCCGATCTCGGGCTCCACCATACGGGAAAGGCCCCGGTCTTCACCGAGGCCTTTCTGCGCGTAACTGGCGGAACTAGCGGGCGGCGTAGTACTCGACCACGAGCTGAACCTCAGCCGTGACGGGCACCTCGGCGCGCTTCGGGCGGCGGATCAGTCGCGCGTGCAGCTTCTCGATCTCGACTTCGAGGTAGACGGGCACCTTGGGTAGGAGGTCGACGTGACCACCGGCCGCAGCGACCTGGAAGGGCTCCATGCTCTCTGAGCGCTCTTTGACATGGATGAGCTGACCCGGCTTCACGCGGAAGGACGGACGATCAACGAGCTTTCCGTCGACCAGAATGTGACGGTGAACGACCATCTGGCGCGCCTGCGCCGTGGTGCGAGCGAAGCCGGCGCGCAGCACGAGCGCGTCGAGACGCATCTCGAGCAACTCGACCAGGTTCTCACCGGTCAGGCCGGCAGCGCGACGTGCCTCGGCGAAGACGATCTTCAGCTGGGCCTCGCGGATGCCGTACTGCGCCCGCAGACGCTGCTTCTCGCGGAGACGGACTGCGTAGTCGCTGTCGGCCTTTCGCTTGGTGCGCCCATGCTCACCGGGAGCATACGGGCGCTTCTCGAGGTACTTGGCCGCCTTTGGCGTAAGCGGGATACCGAGCGCGCGCGAGAGGCGGGTTTTGCTGCGGGTGCGTGACTTGGTCGACACGTATTTCCTTCCGGATGACATGGCAGCGGATATCGCTGCTCACGGACGTACATCAGCACTCCCCCGTAATCTCGGCGCACGTCGCGGCGCCGGGCGGGGTATCGAGGTGGGATGTGTCCGTCATGAAAGACGAACCGACCAAGACTATCAGGCGCGGCGGACGCGTGGCGACTCCGCGCTCCGCCCCGTCACACGGCGTCGCGTTGGGGACGCTCACTGAACTCCACCGCTTCGACATGACGAAAGGTAACCCGGCGAACGTTCGGGGGATGTCAGGGTCACTAGTCGCCGCGAAGGATCGCTCGGATCTTTTCGAGGCGAGCCGCGACATCCCGCTCGTTTCCGTAACCGGTGGGCTGGTAGTAGCGGGTCCCGACGAGCTCATCGGGCAAGTACTGCTGGGTCGCGACGCCGAAGTCCGCGTCGTGCGAGTACTGGTAGCCATCGCCGTGCCCGAGACGCGCGGCGCCCGGATAGTGTGCGTCGCGTAGCGGCTTCGGGATGCGCCCGATTTTGCCCGCGCGCACGTCGGCGATCGCGGCATCCAGTGCCGAGTACGAGGCGTTCGACTTGGGGGCGGTCGCCAGATACACCACCGCTTCGGCGAGCAGGATGCGGCCCTCGGGCATGCCGATGAGTTGCACACCCTGCGCCGCCGCGACGGCGATCGGCAGAGCCTGTGGATCGGCCATCCCGATATCTTCCGCGGCGCTGATCATCACACGACGGGCGATGAAGCGAGGGTCCTCTCCCGCCTCGATCATCCGCGCGAGGTAGTGCAGAGCGGCGTCGACATCCGAACCTCGAATCGACTTGATGAAGGCGCTGATCACGTCGTAGTGCTCATCACCCTGTCGGTCGTAGCGGAGCAGCGCCCGATCGACGGTGGTGGCGACGATGTGCGAGGTGATGATCGGAAGGCCCGCCTCCTCTTCGTCGATGTCGAGTGCGCTGCCATCTGCACCTGCGCCCGCCGATGCGGCGATCGCCGCCGCCTCCAGCGCCGTGAGCGCCCGGCGAGCGTCGCCCGAGGCGAGCCGCACGATCATGGCGCGAGCGTCATCCTCGAGCGTCACGGCGCCCCCAAGCCCACGCGGGTCGATCATGGCCCGGTCCAGCAGCGTTCCCAGGTCGTCGTCGCTGAGCGTCTCGAGCGTCAGCAGCAGAGAACGGGACAGTAGCGGGGCGATCACCGAAAACGAGGGGTTCTCGGTCGTCGCGGCCACCAGAATAACCCAGCCGTTCTCGACCCCCGGCAGCAGCGCATCCTGCTGAGCCTTCGTGAAGCGATGGATCTCGTCGAGGAAGAGCACGGTCGACACGCCGTAAAGATCGCTGTTGGCGCGAGCACCCTCCATGACCTCGCGGACGTCCTTGACACCGGCCGTCACGGCCGACAGCTCGACAAACTTGCGCCCAGAGCTGTGCGCGATCGCCTGTGCCAGGGTTGTCTTGCCGGTACCAGGCGGACCCCAGAGAATGACCGATACCGACCCGGATGTGCCACTCGCGTCGTGTGCCAGGTTCACCAGCGGCGACCCCGGCGTGAGCAGGTGCCGTTGACCAGCGACCTCGTCGAGCGAGGTCGGACGCATCCGCACTGCAAGCGGCGTGGACCCGGTGTGGAGTCCGCGCTGTTGGGCCATGGGCACCAGCGTATCCGCGGCATCCGACCGTCGCTGAGCACCGTCCTTTTGGCGGCTGCAGGTGGACTCACTAATGTTCTTCTGGCGGCACCGACCAATCGACCGCAAACGGGAGTACTGCTTTGGCATCGAAAAACCAGGAGCGCACGGCGCGCGAAGCACGCGAACGGCTGAAGGCCTACAACGCTCGGCAGCAGGTGCACGCCCACGCCACCAAACGGCGCTTTCGCGACAACCTGATCGCGATCATCGGTATCGTCGTGGTCGCTGGTCTCGCGGCAGGGACGCAGATCTTCTACTTCACTGCCGGTCCCGGCATGCCGAGTGCGTCGGCATCCGCCTCGGCGTCGGCCAGCCCTTCGCCGTCGCCATCGGCATCAGGCCAGGCCAACGTCGGGGCGCCCAATCCCAGCTTGGCCCAAGCGCGCACTTGGACCGGCACGCTCACCTTGAACAACGTCGCCATGGGCGTTTCGCTCGACGGCAAAGCAGCTCCGCAGGCCGTCTCGGGCATCATCCAGGATGTCAAGAACGGCTACTACCCCGGTAAGACCTGCCATCGTCTCGCCCAGAGCACGGGCTTCGGGATCATCCAGTGCGGTTCGCTCAACGGCACCGGCGCTTCGGACCCGGCCTTCGCCTACGGCCCCGTTGAGAACGCGCCGAGCAACAACATCTACAAGGCTGGCACGATCGCTATGGCGCGTGCCGGAAACGGTGGCTACAGCAACGGGCACCAGTTCTTCATCGCTTTTACCAACTCCACGATTCCCTCCGACTCCGCAGGCGGCTACACCGTCGTCGGCACCATCACCAGCGGGCTCGACGAGCTCATGAGCAAAATCGTCGCCGGCGGTATCACTCCCGGCGCGGGTGGCAGTGCCACGGATGGCGCCCCCACGATCGCGACGAAGATCACGTCGTTCACCCTCAAGTAGGCGACAGTCCCGGCTCGTCTTCAACATCGAGCCTTCCGCACCGTGCAATAGGCTGGTGGCCGTTCGGCGAGAGGCCGTCGGACTCGATGACGAGGTTGGCAGAAGTGATAGACGATCAGGCTCCGTGGGGTCGCGTCGACGATGACGGCACCGTGTACGTTCGCGATGCAGCGGGCGAACGCGCAGTGGGGCAATACCCGGACGCGACGTCCGAGGAGGCGCTCGCCTACTTCGAGCGCAAGTACGTCGAACTGGCCGGCCAGGTCTCGCTCCTCGAGCAGCGCGTGCGCGGCGGGGCTCCGGCGCGCGACGTCGCCAAGGCGATCGCACACTTGAAGACCTCGGTGACCGGTGCCAACGCGGTTGGTGACCTCGCTTCCCTCGCCACGCGCCTCGAGAAACTTCGCGGAACCGTCGGCGAGCTGACCGCGAAGCAGACCGCCGACGCGAAGGCGGTGGTTACCGACGCGGTCGCCGAGCGGGAGAAGCTGGTGGCCGAGGCCGAGTCGCTGGCTGCCCAGGACCCCGCCAAGGCGCAGTGGAAGCAGGTCACTACCCAGCTCGACGCGCTCTTCGCCCGGTGGCAGACCCATCAGCAGGAGGGCCCGCGCCTCCCGAAAGCCGAGGGCGACGAGCTCTGGAAGCGATTCCGCGCCGCTCGCACGACCATCGAGAGCCACCGCAAGACCTTCTTCGCTGAGCTAGACGGCACCCACCGCGAAGCTCGCACCCGCAAGCAGGATCTGGCCGGAACGGCCGAAGCCCTGGCGGGCAAGGGCACCGCTGCGATCCCCGACTACCGCAAACTCCTGGACGACTGGAAAGCCGCTGGCCGAGCGGGTAAGAAGGTCGACGACGCGCTGTGGGCGCGATTTAAGGCCGCTGGCGACGTTCTGTACAGCGCCAAGGCGGAAGTGGACGCACAGGAGAATGTCGAGTTCTCGGCCAACCTCGAGCAGAAGCTTGCACTCCTCACCGAAGCGGAGCCACTGCAGATCGAGACTGACCGCACCGGTGCCAAGGAGAAGCTGCTCGGGATCCAGCGCCGGTGGGATGCGATCGGCAAGATTCCGCGTGACGCGATGAAGTCGGTCGAGGACCGGATGCGCAAGGTCGAGGCGGCGGTCCGCAAGCTCGACGAAGACCACTGGAACACGTCCAACCCCGAGAAGCAGGCGCGCTCCGACGGACTCGCTTCGCAGCTCACCGCGGCGATCGAAAAGCTCGAGAGCGAACTGGCTGCCGCGCGAAAGGCGGGCGACGAGCGCAAGATCAAAGACGCCGAGGAGGCTCTCGCCGCACGCAAGGTCTGGCTCGACGCGCTCGGTTCCTAGCCGTCCTTCACAGGGTGCGGTTTCCACCGAATCGCATCCGATGCCACCGCGGCCCGACAGTTTGGGTCACCATCGTGGTGTGGCAACACTCCCCCTCGTCCTGACTGGGCGCGACATTCCGGCGGCGGAACTCAGCGGCATGCGACTGGACGGTGAGGTCTACCCTCTTGCAGAGGGCTGGTGTGCCATCGACGAACTCGAGGGGCCTGTTCACCGCGCGGCCGCGGCCCTTGGCGAGCGCTCACCGCGTTTCATCTCCGAGCTCGGCACCGCCGCGTGGGTATGGGGTGCGACGCCGAATCTGCCTCAGCTGAGCGAATTCTGTGTCGATCTGGGCGCCCGTGCGCGGTTGCGTCACCACCCGCTCGTGCGGGTTCGTGAACTAGTGCTCGATCCGGGTGACCGCGTCGAGGTTGGCGGCGCGGCCGTCACCTCGCCCCTTCGGACCGCAGTCGACCTGGCGCGGTCCCGCGAAATCCTCAGTGAAATCGAACAGACGAGCATCATCGAGTTGGCGCTGATCGGCGGGTTCGGCCTCGAACAATGCCGCGAACTCCTGGACCGGCGGCGCAACCTGCCCGAAAAGCGACGGGCGATTGCGCGGCTGGCCGAGTTGCTGTCAGAGCGCGGCTCAGCTCACAGGTCACTCACCCCGCATTGACTCGGTA
>JAYWDH010000077.1:0-5882 GCA_043779945.1 Microbacteriaceae bacterium | reverse complement strand
GCAAGATTGGCACCTTCGTCGAGACCAAGAACGCCAAGATCGGCGCGGGCAGCAAAGTGCCGCACCTGAGCTATATCGGCGACACTACGGTTGGCGAGAGCTCGAATATCGGGGCGGGCACGATCACCGCCAACTACGACGGCGTGAACAAGAACAAGACCGTCGTCGGCTCCCACGTGCGCACCGGATCGCACAACGTCTTCGTCGCCCCGGTCACCATCGGCGATGGCGCGTACACCGGCGCGGGAACGGTGGTGCGCAAGGACGTGCCAGCCGGCGCACTAGCCATCAATGTTGCCCCGCAGCGCAACATGATGGGCTGGGTTGCCGAGCACCGCGCGGGCACCGCGGCGGCCGACGCCGCAGGCAAAGCGGGCGACGAGGGCACCGACTGAAGTCGATAGACTATGCCCCGACGGTGGAAGGCGTGGCGTGATGGAGATCACCAGCAGCAGGGAAAAACGGCTCGTACTGGTCTCCGGCCGGGCGCACATGTCGCTCGCCGAATCCGTGGCGTCCGAGCTCGAAACCGAGCTCGTGCACACCGACGCCCGCACCTTCGCGAACGGCGAAATTTACGCCCGCTTCGACGAGAGTGTGCGCGGGGCGGACATCTTCGTCATCCAATCGCACACCAACCCGATCAACGAGTGGCTCATGGAGCAGCTCATCATGGTGGATGCCGCCAAGCGCGCGAGCGCCAAGCGCATCACGGTCGTCGCTCCCTTCTATCCGTATGCCCGGCAAGACAAGAAAGGTCGTGGTCGCGAGCCGATTTCGGCTCGTCTGATCGCCGACCTCTTCAAGGCGGCGGGCGCTGACCGGATCATGTCGGTCGATCTGCACGCCGCGCAGATCCAGGGATTCTTTGACGGCCCGGTCGACCACCTGTTCGCGATGCCGGTGCTGCTCGAGCACTTTCAGGCCAAGCTCGACCCGACGACGCTCACCGTCGTCAGCCCTGACATGGGTCGAGTCCGGGTCGCCGACGTCTGGAGCGACAAGCTGGGCGCGCCGCTTGCGATCATCCACAAGCGCCGCGATCCGCTCGTCCCCAACCACGTCAGCGTGCACGAGATCATCGGGCCGGTCGATGGCCGCGTCTGCCTGATCGTCGATGATCTGATCGACACGGGCCGCACGATCGTCAAGGCGGCGGAAGCTCTCAAACAGCACGGCGCCACAGCGGTCGTCGTCGCGGCCACTCATGCGGTGTTCTCCGACCCCGCGGTCGAGATCCTGCAGAGCGAGTTCATCGACTCGGTCGTGGTCACCGACACACTTCCGGTCCCGCCCGAGAAGCGCTGGGACCGCCTCACGGTGCTCTCGATCGCGCCACTGCTGGCCCGCGCGATCCACGAGGTCTTCGACGACGGCTCGGTCACGTCGATGTTCGACGGCGCAGCGTAATCGGAAAGCGTGGCCGAGCGGCACGCGCACGAACGAGGATCACACGCCGGATCCCGCCGCGGCCCGCCCGGCGACGAACGTCAACGACTCCCCGGCGAGCGCGATCCAGTCGGCGTCGGCAGTCGCGGCCACCCACTCGCGCATGACACGGTCGCCTCCGGTGGAGAACGGGAGGCCCTGGCCGTTCGCGATCAGCTCGGCCACGCGATCCGCGCCAATCTTGATCAGCAGACTTCCGTGTCCGGCCGCGGCGAACAGCTTGCCGCCCACCTTCAGCGAGTTCCGACTGAACGCCCGCCCCAGCGTCACGTCGGGCAGCTTGAGGAACTCGGTAGCCAGTTCGCCCCAGCGCACGTCCTCCGCCGAACTCGGGTCGGGCCCTGGCTTCATCAGGCCGGCGTTCCGGAAGGCTGGAAGCTGAGGCCCGGGATCAGGCCGAGACTGCGCACCATGAGCTCGGATCCGTCGAAGGACTGCGCGTAGCAGTACCAGCCCGGCCCGTTGCCACCCCAGGCTTGAAAGCGCGCGACCGAGCCCGTGGCCTCCGAGTCTCCGGAGCGCACGACGATGCGGCAGGCGGCGGCAGCGGTCTGCATCTGCACCCCGAGCGTGTAGAGCGCGCCGGGCAAGATAAGAACCACCACACCGATGAAGATGACCACGCGCAGGACTTTGGCCGTCGCCGGATGCCGCACCGAGCGTCCCTCGCTGGGAACGTACCCGGCGAGTTCGGGGTGGTACTCCTCATCCGACATGGTGTCCCCAGTTTTGCACGACCCCGGCGCGTGCGAACCCCGCAAGCCTGGTCAGCGACGGCGGTAGTAGTCCTTCCAGATCAGCCGGTGAATCGGAATCCGCCTAGGCAGCGAACGCAGACCTGGAATGAAGGGAACGAGTACGAGCAGCAGGGTCAGGATCGCGACCATCAGCACGACCAGGATGTCGGCGTTGGGCGCCGACTTGAACGGCTCGATCTGATAGAACGCGGAGAACAACCACAGCCACGACTGACCGGGATAGTTGCCGGTCTCGTTCATCATTCCCCACTGGTCCCCGCTGAGGTGGAGACCAGTAGCGAGGTCCTTGAGGTATCCACCGTCACCCATGAACAGGACGGCCTTGGTGTAGTTCGCGTTGTAGAACGTGCCACCGCTCACGAGCGCGCTGTCGAGCGAACCCTGCCGGGCCATCGCGAGGAGGCCTCCGGTGATCGCCGGGACCGGACCATACGATCCCTTGGCCACCTTGCTCGGGTCGTTGCCGGGAGCCTTGTCGAGAGCCTTCGCGTAGGCGGCAGTCCATGATGTCTGCTGCGTCACGCTGGCGGAGGTCCAGGTCGCGACCGCGCTGGGCGGCGATGGCAAGGTCTGGAGCGGTCCGATGACGAAGTCCTTCGCGGTGTTGATCGGCACCTTCACGCCCGCGAAACTCTGCAGGTCGACCGGCCCGAGGGTCTGTGTGGCATCCGGTGTCGAGTTGTAAGGCGGCCCGTAGCCCGCCGTACCGCTTGTGCCGCCCAACTCGGCGGTCGCTGTCACGACGAAATCGGCCGGCTGGGTGACTGCCCACGACTTGAGCGTCACGCTCTTGTCGTCGGGTGAACTGAAGATCGCCGATGCGGCGAGCACCAGAAGGGTCACGACGATGACGCCGATCGTGAGTTCCTTGAAGAGGTCGTACTCGCGGACCGAACCCTTCCACGGACGTCCGGCGATTCCGGTTCCGGTGCGCCACGACATCGGACTTGCGGCTCGTTTCACCCGAGGGTTGACGGCGGTCATCGAACCTTCTCCGTCCCCTCGCTCTGGGCGAGTTGCGCATCCGATTCGGCCGCGTCGATGGGCGACACGACTCCGTGAACCCGCACGAGGATCACGTGGAACGCGACGATCGCGGCGACACCGATCGGCAACAGCACGATGTGCCACATGAACATCTGGCCGACGTTCGCGACGTTGAACCAGGCCCCGATGCCGGCGGCGTTGAGCGCGTCCTTTGCCTCGAACGAGATCCACTGCGACTCGAAGTTGGTCTGCAGCAGGTAGCCCGTGAAGGCCGCGCCAATCGAGACGGCGAAGGCGACGACGCCGGTGATCCAGGTGAGCACCCGGCCTCCGCGCCAGGATGCCATCCAGAACTTGCCCCACAGGTGGATCACCATGAAGAGGAAGAAGAACTCGACGCTCCAGAGATGCGTGCTGTTGACGAAGTGCCCCAACGAGGACAGATGCCACCAGGACGGGCCGTTCAGGCTGAGGATGAGGCCGCTGATGACCACGACGACGAGCGATGCGAGCGCACCCATGCCGAACACGTAAATCCACGATGCGACGTAGCTCGGCTGACTCTCGGGAAGCAACTTCTCGGGTGGCAGGATTTTGAGCACCCACCGTCGGGCTCGTCCGGTCCAGGTCGAGAACGGCTCTGGCTCATCAATCAGCGGGCGGGACGTCGTGAGGGATGTCGCACGATCGCGTGTTCCGTCATCGTCGGGCGCGAGCGGGGGTGTCTCGAGCGTGGTCATTTCCGCTTCCGTCCCGTCGGGAACGGCAGCACCAGCGCGAGGATGAACAGAGTGAACATGGTGATGATGATCAGGAAATTGCCGAGCTGGATGGTGAGAGCACCCCAGCCCAGATAGACGGTAGTGGGCTCGGCGCCCACCAAGATGGCGACCAACGGATGCACTGTGACCTCCCGGTTTGATGTCGTGAGGTCGACGTTATGAGGGCTGCCTTTTCCCGCCTAGGGCCGAAGGTCCCCCCACCGTTTTCTCCGGAGATTCTCCGGAGATTTTCCGGAAGGCGACCGGCTGTGGCTAGAAACTGCCGACGCCGTCGCAAGACTCCGGAGAAACGCGAGCGTTGCCGGAGAAACGCGAGCGTTGGCGCTAGTGCGAGCTCGGCTCGATCTCGATCTCGGCGCGATCACCGGACCACAGGGTGTGGAAGACGCCGTCCTTGTCGACGCGCTGGTATGTGTGCGCCCCGAAGAAGTCGCGCTGGCCCTGGATGAGTGCCGCCGGGAGGCGGTTGGCCCGGAGCCCGTCGTAGTACGCGAGCGAGGAGGAGAACGCCGGTGACGGCACGCCCGCCTGCGCGGCCATCGAGACGATGCGACGCCATGATCCTTGCGCGCGCTCCAGCGCCTCGACGAAATAGGGGGCGGTCAGCAAGGCGACGAGGGCATTGTCGTCGGCGTACGCCTCGGTGATCCG
Organism: Microbacteriaceae bacterium; assembly: GCA_043779945.1. GTDB lineage: Bacteria > Actinomycetota > Actinomycetes > Actinomycetales > Microbacteriaceae > Lysinimonas. Next base: position 1,255 of record JAYWDH010000077.1, on the reverse strand, counting down.
GTTCAGGAACTGGGCGCGGATGATGCAGCCGCCGCGCCAGATCTTAGCGATCTCGCCCTTCTTGATGTCCCAGTTGTACTGCTTGGCGCCGGCCACAATCTCGTCGAAACCTTGCGAGTACGCGACGATCTTTGAGGCGAAGAGGGCCAGCCGCACATCCTCGATGAACTCCGCGGGGCTCTCTACCGTCCAGGTGTCGGTCGGGCCGGGAAGGGCCGCGGCGGCCTTGCGCTGCTCTGGCTTTGACGACAGACCGCGCGCGAAGACCGCTTCGGCGATACCCGAGACGGGGACGCCCAGATCGAGGGCGGTCTGCACGGTCCACGCGCCTGTTCCCTTGGCACCGGCCTGGTCGAGGATCAGATCGACGAGCGGCTTGCCGGTTTCGGCATCCACCTGCTTGAGTACCTCGGCGGTGATCTCGATCAGGTAGCTCTCGAGCTCGCCACGGTTCCATTCGGCGAACACCTCGGCGATCTCGGCCGGCGTCTTGCCGGTGCCGCGCCGGATGAGGTCGTACGCCTCGGCGATGAGCTGCATGTCGGCGTACTCGATGCCGTTGTGCACCATCTTCACGAAGTGGCCAGCGCCGTCGGTGCCGACGTGGGTCACGCAGGGCTCGCCCTCGGCGACCGCGGCGATGGATTTCAGGATCGGGCCGATCGTCTCCCAAGCCTCCGCCGATCCGCCGGGCATGATCGAGGGGCCGAGCAGAGCGCCCTCCTCTCCACCGGAGATTCCCGCGCCGACGAAGTTGATGCCAGTATCGCGCACCGCTTTCTCGCGGCGGATGGTGTCGGTGAAGAGCGAGTTGCCGCCGTCGATGATGATGTCGCCCGGCTCGAAGACCTTGACCAGTTCCTCGATCACCGCGTCGGTGCCCTTGCCCGCCTGCACCATGATCAACGCGGTGCGGGGCTTCGAGATCGAGGCCGCGAAGGCGGCGTAGTCGGGGCTGGGTACGAAGCCGGCCTCCGGATGCTCGTCCAGCAGCAATTGCGTCTTCGCGTAGCTGCGGTTGAATATCGCGACCGTGTTGCCGTGGCGACTTGCGAGGTTGCGGGCCAGGTTGGACCCCATTACCGCCAGTCCGACAACGCCGATGTTCGCTACGGTTGCGCGATCTTTTGACTCTTTTTCGTCGAGTGAGGCCATGTGTTCAGGCTACCGTTGCCCTGATGGCCTTCACTCGCCCCGTTGTCGTCATGGGGGTTTCTGGCTCCGGCAAGACGACGGTCGGGGCGGCGCTCGCCGA
>JAYWDH010000076.1:0-15503 GCA_043779945.1 Microbacteriaceae bacterium | reverse complement strand
CAGGCCTATTCACCGTCCGACTTTCCGCGCGACGTGGCCAGCGGTGGACCCGGTTTCGCGATCGCCCTTGAGCCGATGACGGCCCCGCCGAACGCGTTGAACTCCGGCACCGACCTCATCTGGTTGGAGCCTGGCGTGTCCTGGTCGGGCAGCTGGGGCGTTCGCTACGCGAGCGCTCAACCCGACCACGGAGGACCCCGATGACTCTCACCCCCACCGGCACCGCGATTGTGCTGGAGCGGGACGAGGTGCGCGCCGAGATCGGATCGGTCGCTGCTGTGCTGCGCGCGCTCACCGTCGACGGTCACGACCTCGTGCAGCCGACCCCGGCGAGCGAGCCACCCTCGATGTGCAACGGTGCAGTGCTCGCGCCCTGGCCGAACCGGGTGCGCGCCGGGCGGTGGACCCTCGACGGGGCGACCCAGCAACTCGACATCACCGAGCCAGCCCGCGGTGGCTCGCTGCACGGGCTGTTGCAGTTCACCGACTACGCGGTGAGCTCACAGACGGAGGCGGCGGTTACCCTGGCCGCGACGGTGTTCCCGCAGCACGGCTGGCCGTTCCTCCTCGACACCTGGGTGCGCTACGAGCTCAGCTCGGACGGCCTGACGGCGACGCACGGCGTGACCAACCACGCGGCCGCGCGCGCGCCGTATGCGATCGGGACGCATCCCTACCTCCGCGTCGGCGACGCGCCGATTGCGGAACTCGAGCTGACCGTACCGGCCGCGAGCTACTTCGACGTGGACGAACGGCTCGACCCGATCGGCGAGGTCACCGTCCAGGGCACCGACTACGACGTACGCACGCCGCACCGCGTCGGCGCGCTGGAATTCGATACCGCATTCGGCGAGCTGAGCCGCAAGAACGTGAGCGACGGCCCCGAAGGATCCCGCGGCGACGTCGCGTGGTTGACCGCCCCCGACGGATCGAGCACCACCCTCTGGCAGGACACTGACTGGAGATACGTGCAGGTCTTCACCACGCGAATCTTCCCGAGCGGGGGCAAGCTGATCGACGCGATCGCCGTCGAGCCGATGACCGCACCACCCGACGCGTTGAACTCCGGCCGGGGCCTGATCTGGCTTGAGCCGGGGCAGTCTTGGTCGGGCTCCTGGGGCCTCCGCTACTGTAGGGGCATCGAAGGGGAGTAGTTCCCCGCCCTCGACACCATCGGGGCGCGGGCGTGAGACATCGACATGCTGGCCGTCACGGCGACGGCCCGGTGCTCCACCCGGCAGGTTTCAGTGCCAGCCGGGCGAACGAGACTTTCGGCCAGACCCATCTGACCGGAGGACTCCATGCCGACCGTTGCTCGAACAGCCAAGCCCCTCACGCGCGAGGCGCGCGTCAGGCGCTGGCGGCAGTATCTGGCGGCGGAACGGGCCGAAGCCGCCGTATACCGCGAGCTTGCCGAGCGCAAGAAGGGGCAGGAGCGCGAGATCCTGCTCGGCCTCGCGGAAGCGGAGGGCCGCCACGAGGCGCACTGGCTGGAGCTCCTTGGCGACGACGTGGGCAAGCCGCACCGGGGCGACATCCGCTCGCGGTTCCTCGCCTTTCTCGCGCGGCACTTCGGCTCGCTATTCGTGCTCGCGCTCGCGCAGCGCGCCGAGGCGCGTTCGCCATACGACGACGACGCGGATGCCTCCAGCTCGATGGCCGCCGACGAGCGCATTCACGGGGAGGTGCTCCGGGGTCTCGCGGTGCGGGGTCGCACCCAGCTTGCCGGATCCTTCCGTGCTGCCGTCTTCGGCGCCAACGACGGATTAGTCAGCAACTTGGCCCTGGTGCTCGGCATCGGGGCGACCGGCGTTTCGGCAGCCACAGTGCTTTTTACCGGGATCGCCGGCTTGCTGGCCGGGGCCCTGTCGATGGGAGCGGGGGAGTACGTGTCTGTGCGCTCGCAGCGGGAACTACTGGAGGCTTCCCGACCCGATCCGGCGTCCCAGGATGCCCTTGCCCACCTCGACGTGAACGCCAATGAGCTCTCGCTGGTCTACCGCGCACGCGGCATGAGCCTCAAGGAGGCCGACGCTCACGCCAACGAGGTGCTGGCCACCCGGCAGCTCGACGCCGGCGACCCAGAATCGGCGGGGACCGACGGGCACGAGGAACTCGGAGCACCGTGGAATGCCGCTATTTCGAGCTTCCTGTTCTTCGCCTCCGGCGCGCTGATTCCGGTGTTGCCATACCTGTTCGGCGCGCGGCACATCACCGCGATCGTGATCGCCAGCGTCGCCGTCGGCGTCGCTCTGCTCGGCACGGGTGCTGTCGTTGGCATCCTGTCGGGGGCATCGCCGCTCAAGCGCGCGGTGCGTCAGCTACTGATCGGTCTCGGCGCGGCCGCGGTCACCTACCTGCTCGGGCTGCTCTTCGGAGCGGTTGGTGTCTAGACCCGCAGGCCGTCGAGCCGTGACGGTAAGGGTGATCTAACGCGGGGTTACCAGCGAGTGAACCCTGCGAGGGGTGACGAAGCCAAGGCGCGGAGTGCCCTAGGTTGAGGGCGCAGATCCCGAGTATTGGCTCCAAGAACGGAATCCCCCCATGAAGATCACGGTTGTCGGTTGCGGGTACCTGGGGGCGGTGCACGCCGCCAGCCTGGCGGAACTCGGACACGAGGTCGTCGGCATCGACGTCGACGCAGACAAGGTCGCGCTGCTGTCTGCCGCTAAGCCTCCTTTCTACGAGCCGGGGCTCAGCGAGTTGCTTGAGAAGGTCTCGGCCACCGGTCGGCTCACCTTCACGACGGACATCTCCGCGGCGGCGGGGAGCGCCGCCCATTTCATCGCGGTCGGCACGCCGCAGCTGAAGGAAAGCTACGCCGCCGACCTGAGCTACGTGGACCACGCCATCGAATCGTTGGTCCCGTACCTCGCGCCCGGAGACGTGGTCGTCGGCAAATCCACGGTCCCGGTGGGTACCGCGGCACGTCTCTCCGCCCGACTCAAAGAGGTGGACTCCGGCGCCGAGCTGGCCTGGAATCCGGAGTTCCTGCGGGAGGGCTATGCCATCGCCGACACCTTGCGGCCGGATCGATTGGTGTACGGGCTCCCGGCGGACGAGGCCGGTCGCGACCGCGCCAAGGCGGTTCTCGACGAGGTGTACGCGGCGGCGCTCGCCGTGCCGACTCCTCTCGTCGCAACGGATTACGCCACCGCCGAACTCGTCAAAGTGTCGGCGAACGCCTTCCTGGCGATGAAGATCTCGTTCATCAACGCGATGGCCGAGATCGCGGAAGTGACCGGGGCCGACGTGACACAGCTCGCCGACGCCCTCGGCCATGACGTGCGGATCGGTCGGCGCTTCCTCAACGCGGGGGCCGGATTCGGGGGAGGATGCCTCCCCAAAGACATCCGTGCCTTCTCGGCGCACGCGGAGGAGCTGGGCCGGGGGGAGTCCGTCGGCTTCCTGCGAGAGGTGGACGCGATCAACCTGCGACGCCGCCAGCGCGTGGTCGACCTGACGATCAATGCGCTCGGGGGTCAGCCCAACCAGAAGAAGGTCGCCGTGTTCGGCTTGGCCTTCAAGCCCGAGTCTGACGACGTGCGCGATTCGCCGGCTCTCGATGTCGCGGTCTCTCTGCGAGGCCGCGGTGTCGAGGTGCGGGCGACCGACCCCAAGGCGATCCCGAACTCACGTCGGCTGCACCCGCAGCTTGAGTTTGTGGACGACCCGTTCGTTGCGGCCACAGGCGCTCAGGTCATCGTTTTGGTGACGGAGTGGCCGGTGTTCCGCTCGATGGACCCCGTCGCATTGCTCGCGGTAGTCGCGAACCCGGTCATCATCGACGCGCGGAACTGTCTCGATGCTGGCGCCTGGCGCGACGCAGGGTGGACATACATCGGCCTCGGTCGACCCTGAGGCACAGTGGTCGCGTCAGCGCGGGTAAGACGTCACCGGGTCGGCGCAGGCAGCACCCCGGTCTCGACGACCGCACCCGCCGCTGCCTCAACCCGCGAGCGCTCGCCCGCCACGAACAGATACTCCGTGTTGCGCAGGTGCGACACCGTCCCGACCTTCACGCCGGCCGGGGAGTGGATGCCGATCTGAGCGCCGACGTAGCGCTTGGCATCGAAGGCGAGCATCCGTACCTCCTCGTGGCCAGCATCGCGCAGCTCGGTCATCATCTGCGCGGGGGTGATCCACGCTTCGTCGTTATACGAGACGACTACGGTGTCGGCGCGCACCCGTCCGAGCAGCTCGCCGAAGGCTCTGGGCATCTCGCGCTTGCGGTTGAACACGCTCTTGGTGGCGTCGTTGCGGCTGTCGATGCGCTTGCGTGCGACGCCGTATGCCTCGGGCCGATCCCAGCGTACGAGCGTCTCCCACACGTGGTAGTTCGTGAAGTAGCGGTGCTGGTTGTACGGGGGGTCGAGGTACATCAGCTCCGTTCGGGGCAACATGCGCACCGCTTCGAGTGCGTCGGTGCGGAGCGCGTCGCCACGCCCGAGCAGCAGCTCGGGTACGCGCAGGTCAAGGTCCTTGTACGACCGCGGTGCCCAGTTCTTGAGGTACGCCATCTGCACGCCGGTTGTCGAGTCCACCCGGTCCGCCGCCAGTAGGAGGGCGGTGAGCAGGATCGGGTAGAACGCAGTCCCCCGGTAGTCAGCCTCGATCGCATCGCGGATCGCGTCGATGCGTTCGCCGTTCTTCGGCTGGAAGTAGCGGGCCTCCTCGCAGAACGTCCGGGTCACGTAGCCCGGGGTGCCCGCGAGCGACCCCAGCCGGGCCACGGCCTGCTCGAGCTCGACGGTGGCGACGGCGGCGGCATCCGTCTCGATGAAACAGCGGCTGAGCACCTCGCTGTAGCTGGCGATGTCGACGGCAGTTACATGGATGCCGCGGCGCTTGAACTCCTGGCTCACGCGTGTCGTGCCCGTGAACAGATCGACGGCCGTTTGCGCGCCGATCGCGGATGCGATGGCACCCAGCATCGGGACGAGCGTGCGCTTGCTGCCCAGGTACTTGATCACCTTGGGTATTCTCCCCTGGATCAGGAAGACGTTCATGCGCCGGGAGTTCGCGGGCGCGTCGTCGGACAGCCGCTTCGTGATGACTGGCCCTCGAAGAGGGGTGACACGAGCTGTTTACCCCGTGTTCGTCTAACGGGCATGGCACTGCGGGTGAAGCAGGAGTAGACCAGGACCATGTCGCTGCGAAATGATTTGCCGCGCGCTCTGCGCACCCGCTTGGCCCGCGTCATCCTGGCGGCTTCGGCCGTCGTCGCCCTCCTGGGTGGCGTCTTCTGGGGCGCTCCGGCGCTCGCCTCAAGCCCCGATCACGGGTCCGCCACCATCACGAGCACTGGGCTGCGGCCCGGTGACATCAAGCACGTCTGGCTGATCATCCTCGAGAACAAGTCATACGACGCGACATTCACCGGCCTCAACCAGAACAGCTACCTCTGGAAGACGCTGCCCAGTCAGGGGGTCGAACTGACCAACTACTACGGCACCGGCCACTTCAGCATGGACAACTACATCTCGATGGTGGCCGGCCAGGCCCCCGAGCAGGACACCCAGTTCGACTGCTCTATCGCCAACACCAACATGGGCTCGAACGACTCGATCGTCACCAGCGGCGCCAACCTGGGCCAGGTTTCCTCGCTCGCGAACGCCGCCCAGCCAAGTGGTGCCAACGCCCCGAACGGGACGAACGGATGCACGTACCCGAGCCAGACTCCGACGCTGTTCAACCAGCTCGATGCGGTCGGCAAGACCTGGAAAGGCTATGCCCAGGATCTCGGCGCGCAAGCGGGACGCGACGCTGCCGCCTGCGGTGGCCCGGGCAGCGCGGCCAATAACCCCGACACGAACCCTACCCAGCTGTCGAACCCCGCGACCTTCCCGGCCGGAGTCACCAGCTTCACCGGCGCCCAGGCCAACGATCAGTACGTGGCGAAGCACTTCCCGTTCGCGTGGTTCCACAGCCTCACGGGAAGCACGAAGGCTGACGGCACGACCACGGCGGCGCTGACGAAGCCGGCGCAGGGCGGCACGGATTGCGACGCCGCGCACGTCGCGAACCTTGACAACGCAACATCCGGACTCTTCCACGACTTGCAGACGGCGTCGACCACTCCGGCCTTCAGCTGGATCACGCCGAACAACTGCAGTGACGCGCACGACGCGGTCTGCAAAGGCAACAACCTGTCGGGCGCCTTCGGCCCGACGGGCGCGCCGTACTACCAGCCCGGCGCCCCGCACCCGGAGGCGATGGCCCCGAAGAATTACACAGGCGGTCTCTACGCCTCCGACTTGTTCCTCCAGTACTACATCCCGATGATCGAGAAGTCGGCGGCGTTCAAGGACGGCGGCCTGATCGATATCACCTTCGATGAGGGCAACCCGCCGTTTACCTACAGCGGCAACAGCTTCAACAACGCCAACGCATACGGCCCGACTCTGGCCGACCAGCCGAACGCTTCGCAGGGTCTTGCCGCGAACGCCGCGGGGCAGAATATTTTCGGCAAGAACGTCAACAGCGAGCCCACGGGACCGAACTCGAGCCTCGCCACGGACGCCTCCGGCAACCAGCTCTATCCCGGACCGGGCGACAACGCGTTCATCGACCGCCCACCGGTCTGCTCCTCGACGGCGCCGCTGACCCCGGCCGACTGCGTGCCCGGAATTGTCCGCGGCGGCTCGGGCACGACGCCGCACGCTCGCACCGACAACGGGCTCGGCTCGGCGGTGACCACCGACATCTTGGATCCATCGATCCTCGCCGACGATACGGGGCGCGGCGTGGTGGACACCGTCGACACGACCGGCCCCGGCGGAAGCAGCCCGATCCCGGCTGACAGCTTCGTCGGAACGGTGAGCGATACCGGACAGACGGCCGCGACCGCGACCTCCTCGGTGATCAACGGCTCGTTCCAGCTGGTCGACAAGTCGGGCAACCCGATCGCCCCGACCGGGGCCGTCTCGAAGGTGACGCTGAGCGCGGAGGGTGCGCCGGGGTACCTGCTTCCGGGCCAGACAGCCGACCCGCTGTACGACGCGAAGGACGCGACCCGCGGCGGCGGTGACACCGGGAGCGTGCTGATCAGCCCCCTGATCAAGCCCGGAACGACGAGCTCCACCTACTACAACCACTACAGCTGGCTGCGCACGATGGAGGACATCTTCGGGGTCAGCTCAGGACACGACCGCGACAAGCTGCCGGCAGGAACGGTCTCGGGTGGCATCGACGGCCATGGTCACCTCGGCTTCGCGGCGCAGCGCGGTCTGGCGCCCTTCGGTGAGGACGTGTTCAACAACATCCGGGGCGGGTGGGGTCACTGATCCTCGCGCCCGCTCCTCGCTTCCGCGTCGCCGTCACTCTGCTAGTCGGAGTGGCGGCGGTCGCGGCGTTGACGGTGCTGGGGGTCGGGTTGACCGGATGCACGGCTGAGCTAGGGCATCCGGTGGCGGCTGGCGCGTCCGAACCCGCATACGGCACGCTGCCCTCGTACCTGCCCCCCTCGTCCCTCACCGCAGACAGCGCGCTCACCGGCACGGCGGCGAAGCCCGCGCTCACGGTCGAGGGCGACCCCGTGGACGTGCGGCTCAAGAACCATGCGACCGTGCGCGCGACAGTGACGGGACCGGTCGTACCGGGGGAGGGGCTCCCGTTCCGCGCGGCGGCCACGACCGTGACTTTCCGGGTCACCCTCGAGTCGGCGAGCGCGAGCATGCCGCTCGCGCTCGCGCAGTTCCACGCGGTGGACCACCTCGGGGCGGTGTATCAGCTCGCCCCGATTCCGGGGCAGCCGGGTCCCCCACCCACGGTGGAACCGGGTCAGACGGTCAGCTTCGAGTTGCGGGCGGTGATGGTGACCGGCGAGGGCATCCTGCAGTGGGCTCCAGATCAGCAGCGTCCTGTCGCGAACTGGGACTTCGTGGTCGAGAACGACTGACGAGGGTTGACACGAGCTCGCCGCGGTGGCGGCGAAGAGCTGCGTGAGGTGCTGGGCTGCGTGACGCGCTAGGCACGTGGATCTGCCAGCGGTCGGCAACACCGGATCTCGGTCGCGCGTGTGTTTGTGCCGCGCGCTGTTGTTCGAACGACTGCGCTCGGGACATTTTCCAGCGGTCATTTCCCAGCGGTCATTTCCCAGCGGTCAGGACCCAGCGGTCAGGGGACCAGGATCAGCTTCCCCACCGAGCTGCGGTCAAGCAGGGAGCGGTGAGCGTCCGCGATCGTGTCGAGCGAGTAGTGGCCGCCGATCACCGTGCGCAGTTCATCGCGAGCGAGCATCCCGAGCAGGTCGGTCACAGCCTCGGCGAACATCGTGGGATGCTGCACGACGTGCACCAACCAGAAGCCGATAACGGCGGTGCTGCGGGCCATCAGCATCCCGACCGGGATGTCGTGCGGCGGCACACGCCCGGCCATGCCGAACACGGCGAGCCGACCGAGTGGGGCGAGAGCGCGCAGGCTTGAATCGAATACTGGACCGCCCGTCATCTCCAGAACCACGTCGACGCCGCGGCCACCGTTGGCGTCGCGGAGGGCGGTCGTGAGGTCGGCTACGCGGGAATCGATCGCGACATCCGCGCCGAGTTCGATGGCGATGGCGCGTTTCTCGGGGCTGGATGCGGTCGCAATCACGCGAGCTGCGCCCCATTTCTTCGCGAGCTGGATGGCGATGGTGCCGACCCCGCCCGCCCCGGCGTGCACGACGACCGTCTCGCCGGGCGCCAGATGCGCGCTGGTGCGGAGCAGGTGCCAGGCGGTCGCACCCTGCACGAGCGTGGTGAGCGCGTCGCTGTCGCTCACCACGTCGGGGATGGAAAAGAGGCGCCTCGGGTTCACCGCGATGCGTTCGGCGTAGCCGCCGCCCGAGACCATGCCCAGCAGCCGGTTGCCGTCTGCGCCGCGCACCACGACCTCGCTGCCCGGGATGAGTGGCAGGGTCTGCCTGGCAAGGTACGAGTCCTCGGTCTGGTGGGTGTCGGCGTAGTTGATGCCAGCTGCCAAAACCTGGAGCACCTCTTCGCCGTCGCCAGCTACGGGATCGGGTCGTTCGCTGACGACGAGTTTCTCGGGACCGCCGAACTCGGTGAGGTGGATAGCTCGCATACTGCGACGTTACTCGCGGAGCGCGGCCAGCCACTCGTCGAAAGTCTGCATTCCGATGGTGGCGCCGGGCGTCAGTGTTGAGCCGGGCAGCAGCGTCGCGTCGCGCATGGACTTCCCGCTCGCGCTGGGAAGGGGCACCTCGAGGACGCGGTTCGGCTGGCTGCGACACCCTCGGCCCTCCGCGTCGAGATCGAGACGACGTCGATGACGGCGTCGACCCCCACCAGCGCCCTGTTAAGCCCCGTGCCGGTGACGAGGTCGACCCCAGTCGATCGGCCGAGTATGACCCGCTCGTGGCCGCGTTCGCGCAGCACGTCGACCACCTGGTGTCCGATCGTTCCGGTCCCGCCGGCGGTTGCGATCCTTATGCGGGCAGCGTGGCGGGACAGAGCCAGCGCACTCGCCGGCTCAGCTGCCGCAGCACGCCATCGACCAGCACCGCCACGCTCGCCCCTAGCAGGGCACCGGCCAGCACGTCGCTGAGCGAGTGCAGCTCGCGATAGGTGCGACTCCACGCTATGAACGCGATCCAGCCGGATCCCGCGATCCACACCCACACCCACACCCACACCCGCGGCAGGGTGATCGCGATGGTGAGCGCGAGCGCTGCCGCCGTGGTGGTGTGGCCGGACGGGTAGGAGAAGGTTGTCAACTGCATCATGGCGCTTGACGGCCGCGGCCGCTCCAGTACGACCTTGATCGTCGAGAACGCGATCGAGGAGAGAGAAGGTCGAAGCGAGTGCAACAGCGGTGTGCGGATGCCGCAGCCGCCGCAGCAGCAGAAGCACAGCGACCACGGCGATCGTGATGATCGTCGTCCAGAGCGGGCCCCCGAACACCGCGGGAAACCGTGCGACGGCGACGGCCGGAGCGCGGTGATTCGCGCCCACCACGTCATCCCAGGCGCTGTCGATGCCGAGGGGCAGGCCGCCAGCGATGCCCGCGATCAGGAGGCCGCCGAGCAGGACCGCGGCGATGCCTGCCGCGCCGAAGGCGATCCGTCGCCCCCGCCGACTACTCAGCCCTCCGGGTCGAGCGCCAGGCCGGACGTGCGTGGCGCCGCGAGCACCCGCTGCCGCACGGACCTCACGGTCGCGATCACGAGGATGACCGCGAGCAAGTGCATGCTCGTCACCGTAGTCCCCAGATCGAACCCCGGCGGCCCTCCGCGGCACGAAGGTGAACAGCAGCGTCTCAGCCGTCTCGGAGATTCAGTGCGAGTTGCCGCGGGCCCGTCGCGCATTCTGCGAGCTATTGGGGGCATTGCTCCAGGAATATCAGTCTCGATGGCGGCGGTCCCGGGTCGAGGCGACCGAGGTGTGGCCGACGGTTGTCACCGGCTTGGCGGCCCTGGTCGTGGTCACCCCGCTTGCCGAGATCTCGGCTGCCGACGACGATGACACAGACGACGACAAAGACGCTGCCGACGACTCGTCGTCCGACTCGATCGCCGCCCGGAACTCCCGCAAGGCGAGAGCGTTGTATTCCTCGGCGTCGAGCCCGCTGACCCGCACCGCTCCGTCGAGGTAGTCGCGCATCCCCTGCGCGAGCCCCTCGACCGTCTGGTGGACGATGTGCAACTCGTCGCCGGGCACGGCATCCGCGACCGATCCGAACCGCACGGTGACGATGGGGAGCCCGGCAACAGCCGCCTCGAGCAGGACCATCGGCTGCCCTTCGTAGTCGCTGGAGAGCACGAAGCAATCGGCCTGCGCGAGCACGGGGAACGGGTTCGCGAGCGCGCCGGCGATGACCACTGCATCGCGGAGCCCGAGGGCGTCGCGACGTGCCTCGAGCTCGCCGCGGAGCGGTCCGTCGCCGATCAGGATCATGCGGGTCTCCGGATGTCCGGCATGCACAATTGCAAACGCCTCGAGCAGGCGGGCCTGGTTCTTCTCGGGGCTGAGCCGACCGACCGTGACGAACCAGCGAGCGCCGTCGTCGGCGGTGAGCTGATCCACCCATTCGGGCAGTGAGGTCTCACCGGTCTCGGCATCCACGAGCTGCGCGGCCTCGCGCAGCGGTTCGCGCAGACGTTCCCGCGCCGAGACCTCGTCGATGACGTTCCTGGCCGAGAGGAAGTGACCGGTTGGCACGCGGAAGCGGTCGCCGAGCTCGTGCCGGTTGGCGGCAGACAGCTCGCGCGATACCGACACCAAGCCGTCGAAGCGCGGGTAGAGCGAGAAGACTGCGGGGAGTGAGCGCCGCATCCGGCGTCGCCCGGCGACTGGCCGATCCACTTCGGCAGACATGTCGTTGTGCAGCCAGATCAGTCGACGGGCCGAAGGAGAATGCAGCACGAGCTTGGTCCAGAAGCGACTGTAGCCGCTGAAGTCGATGACGGTGTCGAAGCGCGCATCCCCGAGGCAGCGTTGCCACTCGTTCTCCCAGAGGCGACGCTCCCATCTGGGCTCCTGATGGCGCGGCCACAGTCGGCCGAGCAGGCGCATCAGCGCCTCGGTGGAGGGGCGCGCGGTGAGCCCGCCTACCCGATGGAACTGGCGAACGCGGGGATCGATCCGGTCCGCGTTGGCGCGTTGGTCCTGGGTGCGCGGTCGGGCGATCAGCACTGAGACGTCGAGCGCATCGTGGTCGAGGTGCGCGAGGAGGTTGAGCGCCGAGTTGGTGATGCCGTTCGATCGCATGCCGCCGAGGTAGATCAGCACTGAACGTCGGTGGATGAGGGTGGGCGCCGCTGAAGGGATGTGCACCTCGGCGTGATCGCGGAACACTGCGTCGATCAGGCGGGCACTCGCGTGGCCGTCGTCCCGCCCGGTAAACTCTTGGCGCCAGCTGGCGGCGAGTTCGCTCCGCTCGTCTTCCGGGGCGAGGATCGCGGCGGCGAGCTCGGGCAGTGTTGTCGTGACGGCCCCCGGCAGTTCCTCGGTGCTGAAATATGTCCCGCGGTCGCGCTCGTAGGCGGACTCGTCGGGCGTGTAGAAGACGATCCGCCGCCCGGTCCCGAGGAAGTCGACGAAGATCGACGAGTAGTCGGTAATCAGAACGTCAGCGAGACCGAGGACCACATTGCTCGGGATGTCGTTCGGGATGAGTACCCCGTGACCGGCCCGCCCAGCGACGGCTTCGTGCACAGCCTGGTGGGCCTTGAGCAGCACGCGGTACCCGTCGCCGAGCAAGGTCTGCAGCTCGCGGACAGCGGCGAGAAGCTCCTCGCCATCGTCGCGCGGTGACGAGAAGTTGGCGCCCTTCCAGGTCGGCGCGTACACGACGAGACGGCGGTCGCCGACGTCGATCCCGACATCGCTCAAAGCCCGGATGCCGCGGTCACGGCCCTCTGCATCGAGGTGCTGTCGATCGGTCCGCGGGTAGCCGAGCTCGAGAATTCGGCCCCGGAAGGTGCCCGCCAGCCGGTAGGCGTCGCGGTACATCCGCGTCATGTGCGGATTCTGCGCGAGCAGCACGTCCGATGCCAAGAAGTTGCGCATCGTATTGGCCGCTTCGTATGCCCCGTCAGGCATGTCGTACCCCATGCGCTTGAGTGGAGTTCCGTGCCAGGTGTTGACGACGGTCTGCCCCGCACGCTTCTGGAATTCCGGCGGAAAGGTCGCATTGGTGATCAGGTACTGGCTACGCGCGAGCGCTTGCAGGTAGCCGGCCGAACGCGACCGCACGAATCGAACACGAGAATGCCCCGCGAACTCCCGACGGAAGTTGGCACCCGCCCTGCGATCGAGCGCCCAGATGTGGCGGAGCCCCGCGAACTCCGGATTGTCGAGAAGCGCCCGGAAGATCGCCTCGGGGTTATCCAGGGCCCCATTGCCGGCGAATGACTCATACAGGACGGTGCGCGGGATGACCGGGCCCGAACGCAAGATCGCTCGCCGTTCGAGCTCAAGAAGACGGAGGACTCGTCGGACGAACATCATCGAAGTCTACGAAGATGGCCCACAGATGTTTCTGAGAGAGGCAGGCCCTTAGCTGCGCTCGAGCCCGACGATCTCGCTGCGGTGATTGCGGATCGTTGCGGTCACCCGGAATCCGGCGGCCTTCAGGGTCGCCAGTCCAGTCTGATCCACGTGTCCAGGGACGGCGTATTCGACGACCCAGATCCGCGTGACAGCGCTGAGCCGTCCGAGTGCCTGCGCCTGAGCCAATGTGTATGTGGCGTCGTACCAGCTGCTGGTGTCGGTGTACGGGGTTTTCAGCGTGACATCGATCAGCCCCTTGAAGCCCGCCGGATAGCTGTGCAGCGCCAGTCGGGTGCGGCGAGAGGGACGGGTCGAGTCGTCGAAGGCGACCGCGTCGCCCGGGCGCGCGTTTGCTGCCAGTTTGGCGCTGATCTGCGCCCAGTCGCTGTAGTTCTTCGCGTATGGGCCGCGCTGTGCAACCCAGACCGGCGCGATCAGCGCGACGACGGCGAGCAGGGCGGCGACGGCGAGGGGTGCAGACGCTCGCCGGGATGATCCGAGGATGGCATCGATCGGGACGGCGATCAGTAGGGCGATGGCTGGCGCACACATCGCGAGATAGCGCGGCGTGTAGACGGCGACCACGACGCTGCTGGCGATCAGAGCGACGGCCGGGATGAGCATCCAGGCAACGGGGATCAGGGCCGACACCGAACTGGGGCTAGCCGTCCGCCAGCGGTCGCCGCGGGTCCGCCAGTCCCGGATCGCGAGCACGACGCCCGCGATCACCAGCGGCCAGGCTCCGAGAGCCACCCAGGGGCTCTCGAACCACGGCGTGACGAAGAGGGCGGTCACGTCATAGGCCTGCCGTGTCGCCAGGTAGGCGACTTGCCCACGCTCAAACACAGCGAGCACCAGAACGGGCGACGCCCCGCCCATCGCCACCAGGAACGCCGCGCGCCAGCCGCGAAGCAGCTCGCGCCGAGTCAGCAGAAGCGCCACGAGGTGCGCGACCGCGATGAGAAGAATCCAAAGAAACAGAACGGTGCCGAACGCCAGAAGGACCGCGTAGGCAACCCAGATCTGCCGACTCGGGCGCGGCGACTGAAGTTGGATCGTGATCAGCAGGCTCAGCCCGACCGCGACCGCCGCGGTGAGCGCGAACGATCTGGCCTCGCTCCCGACGTCGGTCAGCCGCGGGAGCACCGCGGCGATCGCGCCCGCCAGGATGCCGAAGCGCAGTGAGCGCATTCGTCGTCCGAGCAGCACGAGCCCCGAGACGGCCAGGCCAATAGCCAAAGCGCTGGGAAAGCGCAGGGCGACGGGCGAGGCGCCGAACACGCCGATCCATAGGTGCAGACCGAAGTAATAGAGCGTGTGCACCGCGTCGACGTGCTGGGCCATGACGGCGAGCGAGGGCAGCGGCCGCGTGGCGGAGAGCAGGCTCGCCGCTTCGTCGCCCCAGAGCGATGCCGTACCCGAGCCGACCGCCGAGATCGCGACGGCGGCCACGCCGAGTACGGCCGCGGCGGCGACGTCACGTCGCGTGAACCCGGCGGGCTGGACAGACCGTGGCATGATCCCAAGTCAACCCCGGCGTCCCCAGAAAGTTCCCACTCTGTGCGCTCCACTGCAGACTCTGTGGAGACTTTCAGGACGGCACTCGGTGTCGGTGGCAGCTCAGCGGCGCCGTAAGCGCGGAATCCTCAGCAGCATGACCGTGCCTGTTGGCCCGGTGCTCTCGACGACGGCCGTCCCGCCAGAGCGTTCGACGGTGTCCTTGACCAGTGCCAGTCCGATGCCAAACCCCGCCCGGTCGCTGTTGTCTTTGTTGTTGCCGTTGTTGCCACGGGCGAACCGTTCGAAGACCCGCTCGGGCCCGAGTCCGGTGATGCCCGGTCCCTCGTCGGCAACCCTCAACTCGGCGACACCGCGCTCGGCGGCGACGCTCACGGTAATGGTCGATCCTGCGGGTGAGAACCGCAAAGCGTTGTCGAGCAGCGCCACGATGCAGCGGTGGATCGCGGCCGCGGGCATCGACACGCTCATCGGGGTGGCCACGCTCAGACGGATCGTCGCATCGTTCTCGGCGGCCAGGATGTTCATCGAGTCCACGGCGAACTGCGCCACCTGGTTGACCTCAACGGCCTTGGCTGCGATCGGCGCGCCGCCTTCCTCGGCGGTGACCAACAGATCGTTGACGATCTGAATGAGCGTGCCGGTGTCGCGGCGCAACTCGGCTACGGTCCTGGCGGTGGGGTCGCGGGTGGCAAGGCCACGCTGCAGGTACTGGAGCCGCGCGTCCAGGATGGCCAGCGGAGTCCGGAGTTCGTGGCTGGCATTGGAGACGAAGTCGCGCTGCAGCCGCAGGGCCTCGCCGAGCGGACGGATCGCCCGACGTGTCGCGAACCAGCTCAGCAGCCCCGCCAGCGCGCTCGCGGCAAGGCCGATGCTGATCGCGGCGACGACGACGTAGACCCCGTCGACGTCGATGGTGCCCCGGTGGTTGCCGAGGGCGAGCAGCTTCTCGGGGTTGAGGTGCGCAAAAACGAAGGCGAACGCAACGAT
>JAYWDH010000075.1:0-5910 GCA_043779945.1 Microbacteriaceae bacterium | reverse complement strand
ACGTGCGACGTGCGACCAGCGTGGCGACCTGGGCCGTGAACTCAGGCTCGCTGTCGAGAGCGGCTATCGCGGCGCGCTGGGCGGGCTCGATCACCGAGAGGGCGATCATGGTGGCGCGGGCGGCATCCAGGATGTACGCCGGCCCTACCGCGTAGCCGACGCGAAGGCCAGCCAGCCCGTAGGCCTTCGAGAAGGTGCGGAGCACGACCAGGTTCGGGTAGCGCTCGAGCAGCGGGAGGCCCTCGACGGCGTGCGGGTCGGTAACGAACTCGCGGTATGCCTCATCGAGCACGACCAGCACGGTGTCGGACACCTTCGCCATAAAGGTCTCGAACTCGAGGCCCGTGACGATAGCGCTCGTCGGGTTGTTCGGGCTGCAGACGATCACGACTCGGGTGCGCTCGGTGACGGCGGCGGCCATGGCGTCGAGGTCGTGGCTGCCGTCTGCCCGGTTCGGGACGGTGACGCTCGTCGCGCCCGACACGGTGACGATGCCCGGGTATGCCTCGAAGGACCGCCAGGCGTAAAGCACCTCGTCGCCGGTCGAAGCGGCGGCCTGAACGAGTTGGTGCAGGATCGACACGGATCCTGCACCAACGTGCACTTCGTCGATGGTGACTCCGGCGCGCTCAGCCAGTCGCACGCGAAGTGCGGTGGCCGCGCCATCCGGATAGCGGTTCAGGCTTGACTGCGCGATGGCCTCGACCACCGCGGGAATCGGCGGGAACGGGCTCTCGTTGGACGAGAGCTTGAAAGCGTCCGGCGCGGCCGCCCGTCCCTGCCGATAGGGCGCCAACGAGGCGATCTCTGGGCGGAGCGTCACAGGCATGAAATCCAGCTTAGGAGCGCGCAGCCACGGCAGGCTCCCTCTGAGCCCCGCCCGCTGCCAGAATGGGCGCATGGGACGCCTCTTTCTTCGCCTGCTGATCAACGCTGTTGCGCTCTGGTTCACCACTTTGATTCTGGCCGAGCATCTCGTCGTGAGACCGTTTGCGCCGGCCGGGGTGCTCGAGACGATCGTCACCTACCTGATTGTGGCGCTGATCTTCGGCGTCGTGAACGGGATCGTCGGGGGACTGGTGAGGATCGTCGCCCTTCCGATCTACATCCTCACGCTCGGCCTCATCTCGCTGGTCGTCAACGGGCTGCTTCTTTTTCTTGTCGCCTGGATTAGCGACCTTCTCGGATTCGGCCTGTACATCCACGGCGGCCTTGGCTGGGGCATCTTGGGCGCGTTGCTGCTGGGCATCCTGTCCTGGTTCATCGGCGTCGTGCTGAGGCCGTTCACCGGAAAGCAGAAGTAGCCCGCGCCTCTCGCGTCACCTCCCGCAGCATCATGCGACTCGGGTCGATCGTCGGCGTCATCGCCCCCGGAACACGGGTCGCGTGATAGCTCGTCACCGTGATGAGGGATCCGTGCTGTGCGGCGTAGTCGCTCGTGAAGGAGTCGAGTGCGGCGTTCTGCTCACGCACCGCTGCCGAGCTCGCTGAGTCGACCACAGCTGCCGTGGCCACGTAGGCATCCCGCTGGTGAGCTGGAGCCGCGTGGTAGGTGGGCAGCGGTTCGCCCGCGGCGAATGCCTGGCGTTCGACCTGCAACACATGATGATCGAGCTGCGGACCGGCCAGCATCGGGATGAAGTCATCGGTGTTGCGCACCGCCATTCCCGAGAGGCCATCCGGCAGTTCGATGTTGCCAGCCGGCGCCCCGAAGGTCTGGATGCCTGCCGCATTCCAGTCGCCAGACCCCGCAAGCATCGAGGCGATCAGCCCACCCTGCGAGAAGCCGACGAACTGCACAGGGCTGGACGTCGTGACCCCGGCGTCGTGCATCGCGAGTTCGCTCGCGCGGTAGGCCCCAACGTCGAGGCCCCCGACACCGCCGACGTTGCTGGTGAGATCCCACGGCTCGTTCGTGGAGACCGGAGAGAAGGTCTCGGTCGGTCCGACGTAGACCACGAATCTGGCCGGCTGCCCGGGGGCGTCGTACTTCTCGATCCGCAGTTGGTTCACCTCGGGCACCCGCTGCAGCCTTTCGACTGCCCCAGCGGCCGGTGCGGTCACCTGCGTGACCGGTACGCGATCGACCTTCACCGGGGTCTCGCGAAAAAGGCCGACCAGCGGGCCGACCGCGAGCATGCCACGGGCGCTGCTTCGCACCCCGGTCACCCCCGTCGCCCCGAGCAGGATGGCGACGGGCACTGGGATGCCGAGAAACGACGAGGTGCCCTCGTCAAGCCCGTCGGCGAACATTCGCACTCCTTCGACAAACGCGGGGCCTGTGACCAGCTGCGGGTTGTTGAGGAAGAACTGACGAACACCCGAGGCGCGTACTCCGCCCGGGTCGGGCATCTTCGTCGCCAGCCAGCCCACTAGCCCCAGCACCGCGATTGCGGGGAGGGCGGTGCGGACGGCGGCACCGAGCTCGGCGCCCGCTATGGCAGCGAGCTGATCGGCTCGTGCGTGCGCTGCCGCGCCCGCGGCGTCGTAGGACAAGATCACCGAGCGAAGTGACCCGACCAGCCGTTTCGCGGAGCGCTGCGCGGCTCTCGAGGCGTGGATGGCGGCCCCGAGCGCCGCCTCGCTACGGCGGGCGCTCACCGGTGCGCCTGGCACCGACGCCCAGTTCACCGCACCGTCGACACGGAGCAGCGAGCGCGATGACTCCTGCAACTGCTGCTCGAGGGCGTCGAGTTGCTCGAGGTGGGCGTGCATCCGGTCAGTGGCAACCAGTGTCGTGCCGGCCGGGGTCACCAGCAGCGGGCCGCCCTTCTCGGGCGCTGGCGCGTGCTGCCCCGGCGGAATCCATTCGCAGTGGATCGGGTTGTCGGGCAGCCGATAATTGTCGCCTGGATCGCGGGCCATCGCGGTCACATCCCCAACTCGCGCAGCGCGGAGCGGGTGTCCCGTTGCGCGGAGGAGAGCGCCGTGTCTGCCGCGCGGAGCTGCTCGCGCAGCTGCGCCTCAAGCCGCTCGCAGGCTGTGGCGGCTTCTCCCCGCCAGTCCTCGGGGCGGAGTCGGGGCGGAAAAGTCGCGACCGCGGCCAGCACCAGGCCAATCGGCATGAGCGCGGACTGCTGCAACTCGAGGGCGGCGCGCAGACTCGCGGCATCGGGGGTGGGCACGGGCTCGTCCTCTCGGCCGAGCGTGCGCCCGGTCAGGAGGCGAGCGTGCTGGAGCCGACAGCTACACAACGGGCGCAGTCGCACATTCGGGGATCGAATGCGCCGCCGCTCGCTGTGGAGGATAAGCAAGACGCGGGATGATGAGGGCATGAGCATTGGCGGCTTCGGCGACACAGAGGGCGCCGAAGACCCCTGCCTCTTTCGCATCTGCTTCGTCTGCACCGGTAACATCTGCCGCTCGCCGATGGCCGAGGCAATCTTCCGGCGCCTGATCGCCGAGGGCGGCTACGCCGGTCGAATCGCCGTCCAATCCGCCGCGACCGGCGACTGGCACGTCGGCGAACCGGCCGACCCGCGCACGATCGCCGCGCTCAAAGCCCACGGATACGACGGTAGTCGGCACCGGGCCAGGCAGTTCGATCCCGAATGGTTTGATGACCTCGATCTCGTGGTCGCCTTCGACCGTGGTCAGGAGCGCACGCTCCGTGAGTGGGCTACCAGCGAGCCCGAACGTGCGAAGGTGCAGCTGCTGATGACGTTCGGGCGCGACGGATCGGGCACGATGGACGTGCCGGATCCGTACTATTCGGATGCCGCGCTCTTCGAGAGCGTGCTGGCAACGATCGAATGGGCGAGCATCGCCCTCTTCCGACAGCTCGAACCCGGAATCCGACAGGGAGTCTCATGAGTCCGCTTCCCCCGCAGCCGATCAGCCCGCTGGACGGACGCTATCGCCCGGCCGTGCAGGGCCTCGGCGAGCACCTCTCCGAGGCGGGCCTCAATCGGGCTCGCGTGCACGTCGAGGTCGAGTGGCTAATCGCCCTCACCGCGCGCGGGATGTTCGGCTCCGCGCCGCTCGATGCGGTTCAGGCGCGCGCGCTCCGCAGCTTCGCCGCCGAGTTCGGCCAGCCCGAGATCGACGAACTCGCCACCCTGGAGGCCACCACCCGCCACGACGTAAAGGCCGTCGAATACCTCGTGCGCGCCAAGCTCTCCGCGCTGGGACTCAACGACGTCGCCGAGCTCACCCACTTCGCCTGCACCAGTGAAGACATCAACAACCTCAGCTATGCGCTCACCGTGCGCGCCGCTGTACACGAGGTCTGGCTGCCCCGGTTGCGGGATGTGCTGACCGGGCTGCGCAGGATCGCCGTCGATGAGCGCGCCACCCCCATGCTCGCCCACACCCACGGGCAGCCCGCCACCCCGACAACTGTCGGCAAGGAGTTCGCAGTCTTCGTTTCCCGGCTCGAGCGCGTGCTCGCCCGCGTCGAGTCGGTTGAGATCTTCGGCAAGTTCAGCGGGGCGACCGGTACCTTCGCGGCCCATGTCGTCGCGGATCCGGATGCCGACTGGCCGACCATCTCGCGCGAGTTCGTTACGTCGCTAGGCCTCAGCTGGAACGGGCTGACAACCCAGATCGAGTCCCACGACTGGCAGGCCGAGCTGTTCAGCGGGATCAGCCACCTCAACCGGATCCTGCACAACCTCTGCACTGATCTGTGGACCTACATCTCGATGGGATACATCAGCCAGGTTCCGCAGGCCGGCGCCACCGGCTCGTCGACCATGCCGCACAAGATCAACCCGATCCGCTTCGAGAATGCCGAGGCGAACCTTGAGATCTCGTCAGCCCTGCTCGATTCGCTCGCCGCGACTCTCGTGACCAGCCGGATGCAGCGCGACCTGACGGATTCGACCACCCAGCGCAATATCGGGGTCGCCGTGGGCCACTCGCTGCTGGCGCTCGACAATCTGGCGCGCGGCTTGGACGAGATCGCGATCGCCCACAGCGCCCTTGCCACCGACCTCGACGGTCACTGGGAGGTGCTCGGCGAGGCGATTCAGACCGTAATCCGCGCCGAGGTGACAGCCGGGCGAAGCTCGATCGCCGATCCGTACGCGCTACTCAAGGAGCTCACTCGCGGCCACCGCACCGGACCCGCCGAGCTGCGCGCATTCGTGCAGGGGCTCGACATCGGTGCCGACGCGAAGACCCGGCTGCTCGAACTGACCCCTGCCAACTACATCGGACTGGCCGACCAGCTGGTCGATCTGCTCCCCGAGTCACGCGGTGCACCGGCGTTGATCATCCGCGGCGGGACTGGCTAGTGCGTCGAAGGCTTCTCGTCTTCGGCGGCGGGGAGGTCGGCATCTGGCGTGTGTCCGAGCATGATCATCGCGAGCGCGACGAGGCTGACGATAAAGACGACGCCGAAGAAGATCGCCGCGAGGATCCACTGCCGGGTGGCGAGGCCGACAATCAGGCCGGTGAAGACGCCGAAGATGGCAGAGAGTCCGATGAGTTCGACGGGACGCGTCTGGTCTTTGCGCGTCGGCGCGCTGGTTCTCTTGCTCACGAGGTCACCGCAGAACCACCGGGGGACGCCGCCGTGCGCGCCGGCCGCGCAGAGGCCGCCGAGATCCCGAGCAGCACACCCGCCACGATGGCCCAGGCGCCGAACATTCCCACCAGAACCACCGAGGCGGTCAGCTGACCTTTGATCTGCTCAATGCCGCCGAGAGTCTGTGTGTAATCCGGTGGGACGGCGAGGAAGCCGATCGCGAGCAGCAGCGTGAGGCCGCCGAGAACGATCCAGTCGCGCGCCGCCGAGAGGCGGGTGCGAGCCCGGATACCGCTGACAAGTTCGAGCGCACCCGTGACGATCGCCCACGCGCTCACCACGAGCACGAAGTAGTGCACGCCGCCGCCGGGCAGCACCAGAGCTGCAATGCCGGCAAGCACCGACACGACCCCCTGGGTCACGAACAGGCCACGAGATTC
>JAYWDH010000074.1:0-15736 GCA_043779945.1 Microbacteriaceae bacterium | reverse complement strand
GGCCGGCCAGCGATCTTCCGGTTGCTGCGGGGCAAGACTCCGGATCGGGATGCGACCGATCGCGGCCGCGCGGCGCTTGGCGCCCACGAGCGCGGATTCCGCCGCCTCGCCGGGGGCAGAGGCGGACTCGGATTGCGCGGCGATCACGATGGCGGCCATCACTCGACGGTACCGCCTTTAGCCCGAGGGTAGCAGTGGCGGGGTACCGCGAGTCATGGACGCGCGTGTACCCCACTACTGGGCCTGTACCCCGTTTAATCTATTCGACACATAACCGTATTCTCATGAAAAATGCTGGTCAGAAGCTATTAGTCGGACAGCAGATAGAGGGGTAGACCATCCCCTCTAGTGGGGGTATTGAATCGCTTGTCCGCTCTATGGAGGACACGTAGTCTCTTTGCCGGGGGGAAATTCCCTGCACAGACGATCGGCACTCGCTAGTCACCTGGGCATCTGAAAAAGCACGTCAACTACAAACTCGAACCTCGTCGCGAGGCAGGATACCTCGTGAGCGGCAGCCTGCCCTCACGCCTTTCTTTCGCGCGCCCACACCTCGACATCACGTTCGATGCCGTGAAAGGAAAACCCGAAATGAACAAGCTCACCAAGGGTGCCATCGCCACAGCTGCTGGCGTCATCCTGCTAATGGGTGGCGCGGGAACCCTCGCCTCCTGGAACTCCTCGTCTGCTCTCGGTGGATCGGCCATCTCGGCCGGCACGCTGTCCGTCACCCCGACCGGTGCCGGGGTCTGGAAGAGCAACGGCTCAACCATCACCCCGGCGAACACCAGGATCGTCCCCGGTGACACCTACACGTACACGCAGACCTTCACGGTCGCCGCGACCGGTGACAACCTGCTGTTCACCCTCGCGCCGACCGCCGGAACCTTCGGCACCACGTCCGCCACTGCAGACACCAATCTCGCCGCTCAGCTGAGCCGCACCGCGACCTTCACGATCGTGAATGTCACCGGCATCGCCGCCAGCACCACCGCTGGCACATACAAGGTGGCGTCGAACACCGGCACCGCCAGCACCGTCACGGTCATCATGACTGTCGCGTTCCCGTATGGCGCGGTCGTCGACAACTCCGCCCAGGCTGGATCCGTCCTGCTCGGCGCCGGCGCGATCACGCTGACGCAGACGCAGACGCCGTAATCGCTTTGTCGGGGGTCGGTCGTCCCATGCGACCGATCCCCGACGAAACGCCCCGTGTCACCGCACCGTTGTTTCACCCGCTCGACGCAGCACCCGAATCACCACCGCAGGAAAGACGGAGATCATGAGCTCGGCCAGCACCCAGCGCTACCCGGCCCTCGGCACCCTGTGCCGTCGGCCCACGGCACTGCTGGTCCCGCTCGCTCCGCTCGTGCTTCTCGTGCTCGCTGGCCTTCAGGTCGCCAGCACGGCGCGCGCCACGAAGGCCCGCCGCTCCCTCGCCGGGTACGCGAACGCCGAGACCTTCGCTCTCGAGCACACCGCTCTCGAGCACACGGTTCTCGAGCAGACGGTTCTCGAGCACATCGTCGCCGAGCCGAGCACGCGTGTCGGCCGCAGCTTCTCCGCGATCCGCCCGACACCTCGTCGTGCCGTCGGCACTGCGGCTGCCCTGTTCGGCGGCATCCTGGTCGCGGCCTCGATGGCCGGTGGTACCTTCGCCTTCCTCAACTCGCAGGCCGCGATCCCCGCCACCTCCGTCAAGGCCGGCACGCTGGGCGTGACGGTCCAATACGGGAGCGTGGCGGCAGGGAGCACCGCCGCACTCCCGACCACGGTGTGGACGAACATGCTGCCTGGTGACTTCGCCGGTCAGCAGTTCACGATCGCCAGCACCGGGTCTGCGAACTCGAATATCACCGCCCGGCTTTCGGTGGGGACGGCCTGGGACATCCGCGTTGCGGCGGGAAGCTGCCCGACCACGCAGTTGACCAACACCCCGCTGACCACATCCGCGGGCGCATACGGCACCCTCGTCGCCGGGACAAGCTCGCTCGTGTGCGTTCAGGCCACGCTGCCCGCGGGCGCCTCGGCATCCGTCGAGGCGACCGCCATTCCGTTCTCGATCTTCATCGACGCGGCGCAGGTGCCATCCCCGTGACGATCAGCCGCCTGCTCCGCCGAATCCTTCCCGACCCGCGCACCGGTCGCGGCAAGATCGCCATCGTCGCGTTCCTGACCACTTTCGGTGTGCTCGCTGGCGCCACGACCGGCTACGCGTACTGGCAGAGCAGCGTCTCGTCGAGCAGCACTGTCGGCGCCGCGAATCTCACGCTGTCGACGACTAACTTCAGCTCGGTCGGCTACACCTTCGGCAACGACAGTCTCGTCACCACGGGCAGCATCACGGTCACCAACTCCACGGTGACCATGAGCACCACGACCGGTGCCGTCTCGCTGACCTTCGGTTCGAACGCCGCAGCGATCCTGTCCGGCAAGGTCACACTCAATGTCTGGTCAACGCTGAGCGCCGCGAACTGCAACGCTGCCGCGATCGTGCCGGTCGGTGCCACGAGCGCACTGTGGTCGACCAACACCGTCGTCACGACCACGCTGGCGCCGAGCGGCAGCGCGATCTACTGTTTGCGCAGCTCGATCGCCGCCCGTGAATTGGTCGCATCGTTCGGAGGCACGTACACCTTCACTCCGAAGATCACCGGCACCATCACACTCGGCAACTTCACCGGATCCGCCACCGCGACAACGACGACGCAGTCGACTCAGTACATCTACCCGGCAGTCACGCCCGACAGTACGCACTGGCAGTGGATCCGTCCGAACTTTGCGAGCGCTAGCTACAACTACTGCCTCGACGTCTCTGGCGCCTCGACCAACTCCGGCACCATCGTCATCTCGTACGGCTGCAAAACCGCGGGCGCCTCGAACCAGAACTGGAAGTTCAGCGCGAGCGGCAACTCGGGGTACGTCACCATCCAGCCCC
This sequence comes from Microbacteriaceae bacterium, assembly GCA_043779945.1. Classification (GTDB taxonomy): domain Bacteria; phylum Actinomycetota; class Actinomycetes; order Actinomycetales; family Microbacteriaceae; genus Lysinimonas. Next base: position 12,798 of record JAYWDH010000074.1, on the reverse strand, counting down.
GCAACGCGACCGCACTGCGCGTCGACAACAGCGGCTCCACCGCCTCGGGCGCGGCTCTGAGCGTCATCACCGCCGGGAACAACACGACCGCCACCAACCAGCAGTGGCAGGTGCAGCAGGTCTCCGGCGGCGTCTACGAGTTGGTCAACGCACTCTCCGGCCTGTGCCTGACCTCACCCGGTGGCGCCAACCAGAACCTGGGTCAGATCACTCAGTCCGTCTGCAGCGGAAGCCAGTCCCAGCAGTACCTGATCTCGCAGGCGTTCGAGGCCTTCAGTTGCAGCGCCACCTCGACCGCGTGGACCTTCGCGTGGACATCGGCGGCGACCGGCCCCTACCACGTGCAGGTCCAGGGCACGACGATCGACATCGCGGTCACCGGTTCCGGAGCGGCGGCTGGGATCAGCGTCTCCACGACGCCGTATGCCAAAAACACCACGACAGCCGTCAACTTCATCGACGCGAACGGCACAATCGTGGGTACCGGAACCCTGGTCAGGGGAAGCGGCAACGCGTCCGACAGCTGCACGGCGAACGACCTCCAGTGATCGCCATGACATTTCAGACGATGACCCGCTGGACGGTCCGCCTCACGGCCGTGCTGGTCACCGTCGTGGCGTCCTTCGCCGCGGCGGTGCTGGGCACTCCGAGCGCGGCACGCGCGGCGGCCCAGACCGCTGCGCCCCAGACCGCGGCGGCCCAGACCGCGGCGCCCCAGACAGCCGGCGCGACGCAGGCTGTGCAGTTCAGCACGGATGGAATCCACTGGTCCGACAGCTACACCGGCAACCTCTACCGGGGCGTGCTCCTCATTCCAGGCAGCTCCGCAGTGCGATCGTTCTATGTGCGCAATGGCTCTGTGCAGCCGGCGATCCTGCACATCAGCCTCGCCGACGTGACCACGGACAACACCGCATTCGCCAACGCCGTGACCATCTCGAGCTCAACCACCGGTGCCCCCGGTGCGACCGTTCCCGTCTCGTTCGCACAGCCCTGCTACACGCTCTCGCAGGGCCTCCGCCTCTCTTCAGGCGACTCGCTCCGGGTCGACAACACCGTCTCGTTGACTGATCTCACCGGCACCAACGGCCAGACCGGCTCGGTCTCGTTCGCGCTGCGGGTCTCGTTCAGCAGTATGGATGCTGCGGCTCCCACGCCGAACACCTGTCCCGCCGACTACGGAACCATCGATACCTTCCCGAACCCAGCCAGCGGCGGCACGACGACGCTCGCTTCCGCATCCGGTGCGAAGCGCACCGTCTACCACCGCACCGCCAACGGCTGGACGGTCGGCACGCCGACACGTGGCAGAACCGTCACCGCCCCGAGCAGCCCGAATACCGCCGAAAAGCCGAGTACCCCGCTCGCGCAGGCTCTGGTGGCGAACACGGTCCGTCTTTACCAGGAATACGACGTCGCCTTCTGGCTGGCGATGTCGGTGCTGGGCGCGGTCATCCTCGTGCTGGTGCGCCGCCGTCGCGCGGAAGAGCAGCCGGAAGCGCCCGAACAGAACCGACAGATCGGAACCCGACGATGACCACCACCGCGAAACAGCCCGCTGCCACCCGAGTTGCCGGCCCGGCCGCGCGCAGGCTCGCCAAGAAGAAAGGCCTGCTGCACTACATCGGTGTCGGCCTGAGCTTCGGACTGCTCGCGCTCGTGCTGGTGCTGGCGGTGATGGTCGTCGCACTTCCGATGCTCACCAAGGCGACGCCGTTCACGGTGCTGACCAGCTCGATGACGCCAAGCTACCCGGCGGGAACCCTCGTGATTGTCAAGCCGACCGACCCTCAGCAGATCCGAATCGGGGACGTCATCACCTACCAGATCAAATCAGGTCAACCCGAAGTCATCACCCACCGCGTCATCCAGATCGTAGAACCAGCCAAAGTCGGCGACACCGTGAAGTTCATCACCAAGGGTGACGCCAACTCGCTGGCCGACCCGGTTGTCAAGTCGATCCAGGTGCGCGGAACGGTCTGGTACGCGGTGCCGTACATCGGCTGGATCAACAACATCATCAACGGCAGCACCCGGAACGCCCTGGTTCCGATCATTGCCGGCGGTCTCTTCCTGTACGCCGGCTACATGGCGGCGTCAACGTTTATCGACCGCCGCCGCAAGGCCGCGGCCGCCGCGAAGCCCGGACACGACGAAATCGAGGAAGAGCTGAGCCAGCTGATCGACGTCGGTCAGCACTGAGCCCGAGCGACTCGAGTCCACGGTCTTGGCAATTGGGAGGAACAGGAGGCGAGCCAGTCGCTCCCGGCTGTCATCTCGATGTCGAGTCACTCACCTAGGGTGGTGATGTGAGGGCCATAAGACGTTTCACCATCCGCACCGTTCTGCCCGAGGAGCTTTCAGCGCTCGATGAGCTGGCGGCCAACCTGCGTTGGTCGTGGCATCAGCCCACGCTCGAACTGTTCCGCGACATCGCGCCGCGAACCTGGGACGAGCAGGGCAAGGATCCCATCGGCCTGCTTGGCGAGGTCGCGCCGGCGCGGCTGGCCGAGCTCGCCGCCGACGAGGGTTTCGTCGGGAGAGCCAACGCGCTTCGTGATGAGCTGCGCTCCTACTTGAGCGAGCCGCGCTGGTACCAGTCACTCGAGGGCGAGACCCCCGGCACAATCGCCTACTTCTCGCCGGAGTTCGGGATCGCGGCAGCACTTCCGCAGTATTCGGGTGGCCTCGGAATCTTGGCCGGTGATCACCTCAAGAGCGCCTCCGACCTCGGAGTTCCGATCGTCGGGGTTGGGCTGTTCTACCGGGCCGGTTACTTCCGCCAGTCGATCTCTCGCGACGGCTGGCAGGAGGAGAGCTACCCAGTTCTCGATCCTGACGGCCTGCCGATGAGAGTTGCGCGCAACCCCGACGGCTCGGCGGCTCAGGTCATCCTGGCGCTGCCAGCCGGACGCATCCTGCACGCTCGCATCTGGCAGCTCGCAGTCGGCCGAGTTACCCTGCTGCTGCTGGACACCGATGTGGAAGAGAACGCGGACGAACTCCGCGGCGTCACCGACCGGCTCTACGGCGGCGGGGGCGAGCACCGTCTGCTGCAGGAGTTGCTGCTGGGCATCGGCGGCGCCCGCGCCGTCAAGATCTACACCTCGCTAGCTGGCATCCCGGTTCCCCAGGTATTCCACACGAACGAAGGTCACGCCGGATTCTTGGGTCTCGAGCGAGTCAGCGACCTGATCGGCAATGGGCTGTCGTTCACCGAAGCGCTGACCGCGGTTCGCGCTGGCACTGTCTTTACAACGCACACGCCGGTTCCCGCGGGGATCGATCGCTTCGAGGCGTCTCTTGTCAAGCAGTACTTCTCGACCGAACTACTGCCGGGAGTGGATGCCAACGACGTTCTTGCGCTCGGCGCCGAGGACTACGAGGGCGGCACCCCCGACACTTTCAACATGGCCGTCATGGGCTTGCGGCTTGCGCAGCGTGCGAACGGCGTCTCGAAGCTCCACGGTGAGGTCAGCCGCCAGATGTTCGGCGCGCTCTGGCCGGGGTTCGACACGGCTGACGTGCCGATCACCTCGATTACGAATGGCGTGCACGCCCCCACCTGGACCGACCCGCAGGTTTCGGCGCTCGCCGAATCCCTGCTCGGTACATCAGACACCACGGCGGCGGACTGGGCGTCGGATGCGCTCAGCGATGGCGAGATCTGGGCGCTCCGCGGGCGGCTGCGCACGCAGCTCGTCGGTGACGCCCGTCGGCGCACCTCCGCGGCGTGGGCCGAAGAAAACCCGGGAGTCGGTGATCCGAGCTGGTTCGGCACGCTGCTCGATCCAAACGTTCTCACGATCGGCTTCGCCCGCCGCGTACCGACGTACAAGCGGCTGACGCTTATGCTGCATGACCCGGACCGGCTGCGGGCATTGCTCACGCATCCGACGCGCCCGATCCAGATCGTGATCGCGGGCAAGTCGCACCCGGCCGACGACGAGGGTAAGCGCCTCATCCAGAAGCTCGTCGAGTTCTCCCAGGGAGTCGACGTGCGCGAGCGCATCCATTTTCTGCCCAACTACGACATCGGCATGGCGCAACTGCTCTACCCGGGCACCGACATCTGGCTGAACAACCCGCTGCGGCCGCTGGAGGCGTGCGGCACCTCGGGCATGAAGGCGGCGCTGAACGGCTCGCTCAACCTGTCGATCCTCGATGGTTGGTGGAACGAGTACTACGACGAAGAGGACGGCTGGGCGATCCCCTCGGCCGACAGCGCTGGCGACGCTGCCGAGCGCGATTCACTCGAGGCGGCATCCATGTACGACCTCATCGAGCACCAGATTGCGCCGCGCTTCTACGACCGCGGGGAGGATGGCGTGCCCACCCGCTGGGTGGCGAACATCCGGCACACGCTGGCCACGCTCTCGCCCCAACTCTCGGCTGGCCGCATGGTACGCGAGTACGTCGAGCGGCTCTACCTGCCCGCCGCCGCCGCCGATCGTTCGATCAGCGCCAAGCGGTACCAGCCCGCCCGTGACCTCGCTGCCTGGAAGGCACGCGTGACTGCCGCATGGCCGGGTGTGCATGTGACGCACGTCGAGTCCGGGGGAGTGGATGCCTCGCCGCAGGTCGGGGAACAGTTGCAGGTGCGCGCTTTTGTTCAGCTCGGCACGCTCAGCCCCGACGACGTCTGCGTCGAACTGGTGCACGGGCGCGCGCGCGAGGGCGACGAACTCGTCGACGTGGAGTTGTTCAACCTCGTGCTCGATCAGCTGGATGCCGTGACCCCCGGGCTGGCGATCTACACCGGCTCCGTTCCGCTGGTCCGTTCGGGTAGCTTCGGCTACACGGTGCGGGTGGTCCCGGAGAACCCGCTGCTGGCTTCGGCTGCCGAACTCGGACTCATCGCGACGCCGTAGGCGGACTGTGGGCTCATGACATCCTGCAGAAACGTCGATGACCACGATCGTGATCCTGGGCGCCGGTACGGGGCGGCACCTCATTGGCGCACGTCGCCGTCGAAGTCGGAGCTGACGCCGCGTCGAGCTAGCCGACAGCGGCCGAAGCGATCGCTGCGATCTTCCCGCCGGTGACCCGCAGCAGGTCATCGGGTGCGAGCTCGATGTCGAAGCCACGGCGGCCGCCGCTGACAAACACGGTGTCCCAAAGTGCCGCAGTCTCGTCGAGGACGGTGGGATGCGCCATCTTCTGTCCGACCGGGCTGATGCCCCCGACCAGGTACCCAGTGCGGCGCTCCGCGAGGGCGGCACCCGCCATGGCCGCGCGCTTGCCTCCGACTGCGGCCGCGAGCGACTTCAGGCTGAGCTTGCCGGTGACCGGCACGACACCGACGACTAGGCGGCCATCGACAACCACCAGAAGGGTTTTGAAGACGCGGTCTGCCTCGATCCCGAGCGCCTGCGCGGCCTCGAGGCCGAAACTGGGCGCAGCCGGGTCGTGATCGTAGGGATGCGCGATGAAGGCGATCCCGGCGGCGACGAGCGCCACCGTCGCCGGAGTGCCGCTCGCGCCCGCTCGGCCGGGGTGCTCATCGGCTCGCTCTCGTCGGCTCGTGCTCATCAGTTCGCGCTCATCGGCTCGAGTATGCGCCGAGATCGAGCCAGACTGCCTGGAAATATGCGGCCCCCCAGACCAGCACCGAGATGAGCGCGATGGTTTGCAGGATCGCGATCACGGTGAACGCAAATCCGATGATGATTCCCGCGATGGCGAAGCGCCGGCCAGTGTTGTCGGGGCCGTGCGCAGCCAACTGCTTCGAGCGCTGCAGCCCGACGATCGAAATGATCCCGCCCGTGAGGGCGAACACGCCGACCGGCAGGGCGACGCCCATCAACGCGAGGATGAAGCCGAGCAGCGCGGGGACGTTGCTGGGAGTTGCTGTCGCGGAATCCATTGCCTGCGTTGTGGGACTGTCACTCGCATGCCCGCGACGCTGCTCCGACCACGCGGTTCCGTTCCACCAGCGGTCGCCGCCCGGCGCATCCGGATCTGGGTACCACCCAGCGATCGGTAGCGCATCAGTCATGCGCCAACGCTAACGTGCCAGCAGCGCGGCGGCAGTGGCGGCGACGGCGGCAGCGTCAGCGGCAGCGTGCGACCGCGTCCGACAGCGTGCGACAGCGTCAGCACCCCGCCCTGCTCCGCCCAGGACAGCTAGTGCGCGCGAAACAGCCGCATCGAGGTTGCGCCGACCTCCAGTTCGGACCCCGGCCCGAACTCGGTGTCGAGGCCCGCGACGTTGTCGTGCGAGGAGTCCCAGAGCAGTGTGTAGCCGGTGACACCTGCGTGCTCGGGCAGGGTCACGGTCGCGGTTGTTTCCAGGCCGTGCACGACCAGCAGGATGCGGTTCAGCTCTTCGAACTCCGGCGTCGACGCCGCGAGGAACTGCAGCGTGCGCTCGGCGGGAGAGTCCCAGTCTTCGGGCGACATTGACATGCCCTGTTTGTTGTACCAGTCCATCTGGCTCGCGCTGGGTGTTGTTTCGCCGAAGCGGCCATAGCGCACCGGTCGCAGCGCCGGGTTCTCTCGTCGCAGCCGGATGAGCGTGCGAACTACTGCCAGCAGCTCTTCCTGCCAGGGGTCGCGATCCCAGTTCAGCCAAGTGAGGGTGTCGTCGTGGCAATACGCATTGTTGTTGCCGCGCTGGCTGCGCCCGAACTCGTCACCGGCGGTCAGCATCGGGATGCCGGCGCTCAACAACAGCGTCCCCAGCAAGTTGCGCACCGCTTTGCGACGGGTTGCGAGCACAACCGGATCCTCGCTGTGACCCTCGTGGCCGTGGTTGTACGACTTGTTATCGTTCGACCCGTCCCGGTTGTTCTCGCCGTTGCCCACGTTGTGCTTGTCGTCGTACGTCACCAGGTCCCAAGTCGTGAAGCCGTCGTGCGCGGTGATGAAGTTGACGCTGGCGAGTGGCCCGCGCTCCAGCGAGAACACGTGGTTCGACCCGGCCAGGCGCCGTGCGAGCGAGCCGATGCCCTCGCTCGGAAGGCCGGTCTCGCGCGCGGCGGCAATGTCGCGCAACCAGAAGTCGCGCATCCGGTCGCGGTAGCCGTCGTTCCACTCCGACCATGGCCCCGGGAAGTTGCCGACCTGCCAACCGCCCATACCGACATCCCACGGCTCGGCGATCAACTTGACGCCCGCTAACTGCGGGTCGGCAGCGATGGCGGCGATCAGCGGGTGCTCAGGGGTGAAGACGGCGCCTTCGTCGCGTCCTAGGGTGGCGGCCAGATCGAAGCGGAAGCCGTCGATCTGCACTTCGTTCGCCCAATAGCGCAGGGAGTCGAGGACGAGCCGCTGGGCGGCAGGCTGCGAATAGTCGATGGTGTTGCCGCATCCGGTGGTGTCAAGATATGCCCCATCGGGCATGTGCCGGTAGTAGCTCGCATCGTCGAGCCCGCGGAAAGAGTTCGTCGGGCCGTCACGCCCCTCCTCGGCGGTGTGGTTGTAGACCACGTCGAGCACCACCTCCAGGTCGGCCTCGTGGAGCAGCCGCACCATCCCCTTGAACTCGCGAAGCACGGCACCGGTGCCGCCGAACTGCGCATCGCGGCTGGCGTATGCCGCGTGCGGCGTGAAGAAGTTGAGAGTGTTGTATCCCCAGTAGTTGATGAGACCCATCTTCTGCAGGCGCTGCTCGCTGACCGATTGGTGGATCGGTAGTAGCTCAACCGTTGTGACGCCGAGATCCTTCAGGTAGGCAATCGTCGAGGGATGGGCGAGGCCGGCGTATGTGCCGCGCAGTTCTTCTGGGATGGCCGTGTTGAGTTTCGTGAGGCCCTTGACATGGGCCTCGTAGACGACCGTGTGGTCGAGGGCAATGCGCGGCTTCCCGACGCCGCCCCACTCGAAGTAGCCGTCCTGCACGTAGCCCCGCCACTCGCCGCTCGGCGTTCGAGCGAGTCCGCGCGCGTACGGATCGAGCAGTTGCCGCATCGGATCGAAGGTGTTCATCGGGTCTTTCGGCGCGTTCGCCCGGAGCGCGTAGTAGGTGCCAGGGGACAGGGAGCGGGTGGTTGCGCTCCACACGTCGTGCGCGTCCTTGCTCAGCTGGATCGTCTTGGTCACCCAGTTCGGATCTTTGCCGTCGAACAGGCATAGCTCGATCGAGGTGGCGCTGGCGCTCCACACCCGCATTTCGCCGCCGCGGCTGGAAAGGTGGACACCGAGATTCCTCAAAGGATCTGCGGCGGCCATGAGTTCTAGGTTAGGACCTGCGAATGTCCGGTTTGTTTCGTGATCCCGCGCACAATCAATATGGAAAGTACTTTCGGGAGAGGAGGGACCTCGCATGCCGATCTACCTGGATTACGCCGCTACGTCTCCGCTGCGCCCCGAGGTGCTGGCCGCGTACACGGCGGCTCTGCCTCTGGTTGGCAACCCGTCCTCCATTCACGGTCATGGCCAAGCCGCGCGTGAACTCCTGGAGCAGGGGCGCGACCGGGTCGCCGCCTCGCTCGGCGCCGACGGAGTGGAGGTCGTACTGACCGGGGGTGGAACCGAAGCCGTCAACCTGGGCATCAAGGGGCTGTTCTGGGCGAGCAAGCGAACCAGGATCCTCGTCCCCCAGGCCGAGCACCACGCCACCATCGATTCTGTCGAGTGGCTGGCCGCGCATGAGGGTGCCGTGCTCGACTGGATCGAGGTGGACGAGCTCGGCCGCATCCGACTCGAGGCGCTCGAGGCTGCCCTGGCGATCGGTGGCGACGATGTCGCCCTGGTGACCGCCCTGTGGGCGAACAACGAGGTGGGGACTATCCAGCCGGTGGCCGAGATCGTGGCAGCAGCCACCCGCTACGGGGTACCGGTGCACCTGGACGCAATCGCCGCGTACGGCTCGCTGCCGGTCGACTTCTCTGCCTGCGGGGCGGCGGCGCTCAGCGTCTCGGCCCATAAGATCGGCGGGCCGGTCGGCGTCGGCGCCCTGCTGCTCGCGCGTTCGGCCAAGGTGGAGCCGCTACTGCACGGAGGAAACCAGCAGCGCGGCCGCTCCGGCACGCAGGATGCCGCGGGGGCATCGGCGTTCGGCGTCGCGGCGGAGCTGGCCGTCGCTCACCTCGCCGAGAACGCCGCCCAACTCGCGACGCTGCGTGATCGGTTGATCGCGGGAGTCGAGCGCATCCCCGGCGCCATCTTGCGCGGCGACTCAGACCCCGTCGGGCGCCTGCCCGGCAACGCGCACTTCAGCTTCGCGGGCTGTGAGGGAGATTCGCTGCTCTTCCTGCTCGACGTCGCCGGGTTCTCGGTGTCGACCGGGTCGGCCTGCCAGGCCGGTGTGCCCGAGGCTTCGCATGTGCTGCTGGCGATGGGGCTCAGTGAGCAGGACGCCCGCGGTGCACTGCGCTTCACGCTCGGGCACGACAGCACGGTCGGCGAGATCGACGCGCTGATTGGCGCGTTGCCGGGAGTCGTCGAACGGGCGCGCTCTGCCGGCCTTGCGGAGCGGTTGCCGACGCTCGGCCGCTGAGCACCGCCCCGACACGCCCCGCGTCACACCACGCGTCGTCCTGCTCCCCGCCACGCAGGCCGGCGGGAAAGTAGGCTAGTCCGATGCGAGTTCTTGCGGCGATGAGCGGCGGCGTCGACAGCGCGGTCGCCGCCGCGCGCGCGATCGAGGCGGGGCACGACGTCGTTGGCGTGCACCTCGCGCTGAGCCGCAATCCGGGCACGCTGCGTACGGGCGCCCGCGGCTGCTGCACGATCGAGGACTCGATGGACGCTCGTCGTGCGGCCACACTGCTCGGCATCCCGTTTTATGTCTGGGATTTCAGCGAGCGTTTTCAACTCGACGTGATGGACGACTTTGTGGCCGAGTACGCGGCCGGCCGTACCCCTAATCCGTGCATGCGCTGCAACGAGAAGATCAAGTTCGCCGCGGTACTCGAGAAGGCACTCGCGCTCGGCTTCGACGCGGTCGCGACCGGGCACTACGCGAACATTGTGACCACCGCAGACGGCCACCGCGAGCTGCACCGGGCCGCCGACTGGGCGAAGGATCAGTCCTACGTGCTCGGAGTGCTCAGCACCGAGCAGTTGGCGCACGCGATGTTCCCGCTCGGCGCGACACCGTCCAAGGCGGAGGTGCGGGCCGAGGCTGCGGCGCGCGGGCTGACCGTGGCGCAGAAGCCGGATAGCCACGACATCTGCTTCATCCCAGATGGCGACACTCGCGGCTTTCTCGCCGACCACCTTGGCGCTGCCGACGGCCCGATTCTCGATCGCGACGGACGCCACCTCGGTTCCCACGCCGGAGCTGCCGCTTTCACGGTCGGCCAGCGCAAGGGCCTCAACATAGGCTTCCCGACCGACGACGGCAGGCCGAGGTTCGTGCTCGAGGTGCGTCCGGTGACGAACGAGGTCATCGTCGGTCCGCGAGAGGCACTCGCCGTGACCGAGCTGGCCGGATCGAGATTCAGCTGGGCGGGCCAGCCACCCGTCGATTCGGGGACGCCGTGGTCGTGCGAGGTGCAGGTGCGCGCGCACGCGGATCCCGTTGTCGCGACCGCCGTGTTACGCGAGGGGCTGGGCACGACCGAGCTCGTGATCTCGGTGGACGAGCCCATCATGGGCGTCGCTCCGGGGCAGACCGCCGTCGTCTACCTGGGAACGCGCGTTCTCGGGCAGTGCACGATCGACCGCACGGTCAGCGCCGCGCCGGTCAGCGCCGCGCCGCACGCTGTTCCGGGCAACTAGCCCCGGACCAGACTCTCGGCGATCGCGCGTCCGAGCGCGTCCCCCGAGTTCCACGCGGTGCCCACCGCCGATGGCGCCCCCCAGGCGTCCCCGCACACGCCGATGCCCGCCTCGAACAGGAACGGCTCCGAATGCGCGGCCTCCGGACGGGCGAACGTCCAGCGATGCGCGTAGCTCCAGACGGGCTTGTCGCCGATCTCGAGCAGGTCTCGCGTCGCGTCGGTAATCGGGGCGATGGCGGCATCCGGATCTGCGAGATGTTGCTCGGCCAGCTCCCGTGAACTGTGCGCCACGATCACGGGCGCGCCGTCGCCGCGGCGGTCGCCGTCGTCCGCCAGGAAGCTCAGAATCGGGGAGCCGTTCACGAATGCGCCGTGGAAGTCGGCGGGCCACAATCGCGCGGACCAGCCGAGAGCGACGGCGATTGTCGGCGCCCATGCGCTCTCGTCGTTCAGCAGTGAACGTGCGGCGTTTCCGTGGTCGAGCACTCGCCGAGCCTGCGGATCCGGCATCGCGAGCACGACCGCGGCGAACTCGTCGCCGTCGACCGAGGCTCCAGCCCCGGACCCGGGCCCGACTGACTGTACGGACCCCGGTGCCAGGGTGCGCTTCAGCTCGATCTCCAGCCCCGCCGCGAGATCCGTCACCAGGGAACGCAGACCGCCGGGCGCCGCGTAGCGCACGGGTCCCGCCTTCGTGACGAGCGGATGCTCAGGCTCGGCGACCGAGAAAGTGTCGGTCCAGGGCCGGGCGAGGCCGCGATCCAGCCAGTCCTGCACGACAGCACCGAACGGGCTCGTGAGGTCTGCCGTGAAGGACGCAGCACCGAGGTCGACCAGACGTCCCTCGAGGTGTCGGCTCGCCATCCGTCCGCCGACGGCCCGAGCGCGCTCGACGACCCGGGTCGGAATGTTCATCGCCTGCAACGCGCGGGCGCACGCGAGCCCGGAGATGCCAGCACCGATGACAAGGATGGTTCCTGGCGAGTTCACGGCCCCGATCACGCAACCCACGTCGCGGCGAACTCGGTGACTTTCGATCCGTCGAGGTCGGCCACCATCCCGGCACCGACCTCCCCGACCGCTGCGGAAGTTCTGGTGCTGGTTCCGGTGATGAGGATGATGCGCGAGGCGGTCATGCTTCCCATGCTGCCACGCCTCGCCTCGCCTCGCCTGGGCCCCGCCCGGGTCGGTGGTCGACCGTAAGCTCGACGTCATGGCGCGCGGTAGCAAGGCAGCACTCAGTCCATCAGGAGGTGTCGATGGCCTCGCCGAGAAGACCGGTCCCGACCTGGTGGCCGCCAATGTTGAGGCCGAGGCACTCACCACGCGAATCATCGGCCTGCGTCATGCGTACTACGAGCGCGATGCGCTGCTGGCCAGTGACGACGAGTACGACCACCTGATGAGTCGTCTCGAAGAGCTGGAGCGACTGTTCCCCGAACTGCAGAGCCAAGACAGCCCCACCCAGACCGTCGGAGGCCGCGCCGATTCAAGGTTGTTCGCCCCCGTGCGGCACGCCGAGCAGATGCTGAGTCTCGATAACGTCTTCAGCCGCGAGGAGTTCCTAGCCTGGGCCGCCAAAGTCGAGCGTGACGCTGGTCGCCGGGTCGACTACCTGTGCGAGCTCAAAATCGACGGCCTCGCCATGAGCCTGCGATACCAGAATGGCGTGCTGGTCAGCGCGGCCACCCGGGGCGACGGGATCGTCGGCGAGGACGTCACCGAGAACGTCCGCCTGATCGCCTCGATCCCCGCGAGACTCGACACCCCGACTCCGCCGCCGCTGGTCGAGGTGCGTGGCGAGGTGTACTTCCCGGTGAAAGCTTTCGACGCGCTCAATGCCGCCCAGGCCGCCGCCGGGGATCGGCTGTTCGCCAACGCCCGGAATGCGGCATCCGGAAGCCTCCGACAGAAAGAAGAGGGCAAGAGTGGCGAGGCCCTGACGCGGATGCGCTCCCGCATCCGTCGCCTGCAACTCCTGGTGCACGGCATCGGCGCCTGGCCGAACCCGCGCGACGACCACGGCAGCCCGGTCGCCACTCAATCCGGCACATACGAGTTGCTCAAGAGTTGGGGACTGCCCACCAGCCCGTACTACCAGGTGGTGCCGACTGCAGCGGAGGCGGCC
>JAYWDH010000073.1:0-1976 GCA_043779945.1 Microbacteriaceae bacterium | reverse complement strand
CGTAGTCGTAGAGCTTGATCTCGTGCCCCTGCCTGGCCATGACTTCGAGGAATGCAGCGATGGGACCGTTGCCCACGCCGTGTGCCTCCTCGACCTCGTCGCCAACGCGGATGCGAATGTCGAGCTCGACCGATCCGGACATGTCGCTTGCCGTCCGGGTGGAAAACAGCTCGTAGCGGCCCCATTTGTCCTCGGGCTTGTGCAACGGAGCGGGCAGGTACTCGTCTTGGAACGCCTCCCAGATCTGCTCGCTCGTCACCTCGCCTCCCTCGGCGTCGGTCTTGGCCTGCACGACACCCGAGAACTCGATCTGGAGTCGACGCGGCAAGTCGAGCGCGTGATCCGCCTTGAGCAGGTACGCGACACCACCCTTGCCAGACTGCGAGTTGACGCGCACGACGGCCTCGTAGCCGCGCCCGAGGTCCTTGGGGTCGACAGGTAGGTATGGCACTGCCCACTCAAGCTCGGAGACGGGCACGCCGCGACGGGCCGCCTCGGCATCCATCGCTTCGAAGCCCTTCTTGATGGCGTCCTGGTGGCTGCCGCTGAACGCCGTGTAGACCAGGTCGCCCGCCCAGGGCGAACGCTCGTGTACGCGCAACTGGTTGCAGTACTCGGCCGTGCGGCGCACTTCGTCGAGGTCGCTGAAGTCGATCTGCGGGTCGATCCCCTGCGTGAACAGGTTGATACCGAGCGCGACCAAATCGACGTTGCCGGTGCGCTCGCCGTTGCCGAACAGACAGCCTTCGATGCGGTCGGCTCCTGCCTGATAGCCGAGCTCGGCCGCCGCCACCGCGGTCCCGCGGTCATTGTGCGGATGCAGGCTGACGAGCACGTTTTCGCGGTGGTTCAGGTGACGCGACATCCACTCGATCGAGTCGGCGTAGACGTTGGGGGTCGCCATCTCGACCGTGGAGGGCAGGTTGATGATGACCTTGCGCTCGGGCGTCGGCTGGAAAACCTCGAGCACCTGGTTGCAGACGTCGACGGCGAACTCAAGCTCGGTGCCGGTATAGCTCTCGGGTGAGTACTCGTAGTACACGGTCGTGCCCGGCACGGTGTCTTCGTACTGCTTGCACCAGCGCGCACCCTGGAGTGCAATGTCGATGATCCCCTGCTTGTCGGTGCGGAACACCACGTCCCGCTGCAGAATGCTCGTCGAGTTGTACAGGTGCACGATGGCCCGTTTGGCGCCTTCGATCGACTCAAAGGTGCGCGCGATGAGCTCTTCGCGAGCCTGGGTCAGCACCTGGATGACCACGTCATCCGGGATCAGGCCCTCTTCGATGAGCATGCGCACGAAGTCGAAGTCGGTCTTGCTCGCGGACGGGAAGCCCACCTCGATCTGCTTGTAACCCATCTTCACGAGCAACTCGAACATGATGCGCTTGCGCTCGGGACTCATCGGATCGATGAGCGCCTGGTTGCCGTCGCGGAGGTCAACGGCACACCACATCGGCGCGACGGCGATGACCTTCGACGGCCACGTGCGGTCGGGCAGATCGATCGGGAAAGCGTCTGAGTACGAGCGGTAACGGTGGATCGGCATGCCCGAGGGGGCTTGAGTGTTCTTCATGAACTTCGGCTTCTCTTCTTCGTTTCAAGGAGTGTCAGGCAACGCCAGAACTCCGCGACGAGAGGGCCTGAGCGAACTAGACCTCGTCGCGGCAGCTAAGAAGAAGCGAGATGAACACGGAATCAGGCTAGCACTGCCGTCAACGGTCTCGTCAGCGGCGCGATCCGAGCACTCTTCTGGCTTGAGTGACCGTGAGCGTCGGGAGGTAGCAACGTGCGATCGCGAGTCCGATCGCTGGAAGGGCAACCGGATCGGGCACCACGAGGTGCATCGGGGCAAGCAACGGCGAGAACTTGCGTTTGAAGCGCAGGAGTGAACGGAACCCGTAGACGGGCTCCAACATCGTTCCCATCAGTCGCAGCACACGACCGAGAGCGCCGCCGCCGCTCTCCTCAGTTGG
>JAYWDH010000072.1:0-15756 GCA_043779945.1 Microbacteriaceae bacterium | reverse complement strand
ACCACGGTAACTTGCGGATGGAGTTGGATCGCTGATCCGGGCAACGCGGAGGAAACCGGGCCCTCGACGGCGCCCGCGATTGCCGCCGCCTTGGACTCACCGAAGGCGAACAGCAGCAGGTGGCGGGCGCGCAGGATGGTGCCGAGTCCCTGGGTCAGACAGTGCCGAGGCACCTGCTCGAGCGAGTCGAAGAAGCGCGCGTTGTCGAGGCGGGTCTGCTCGGTGAGGGTCTTTACACGGGTCGCGGATGCCAGCGACGAGCCGGGCTCATTGAAGCCGATATGGCCGGTGCGGCCGATGCCGAGCACCTGCAGATCGACGCCACCGGCGGCCGCGATAGCCGTCTCGTAGCGGGTCCCCGCCCCCTCGACCGAACCGCCGTCGTCACCCGGGACATGGACGAGCGACGGCGTCAGGCCGAGTGGTTCCACGACCTCGCGGGTGATCACGGCGCGGTAACTCTCGGGGTGTCCCGGCGGGAGACCGATGTACTCGTCGAGGGCGAAGCCGCGCACCCCCGTCAGATCGAGGTCGAGAGCCGCGAGCGCGCTCCAAAGACGCAGCGGGGTCGAGCCGGTCGCGAGGCCCAGCACGGCATCCGGTTTCTCGGCGACTAGGCGCGCGACGAACGACGCCCCCAACTCACCCGCCTCGGCAGCTGACGCCAGGATCACGACCTCGGCCATCAGACCACCTCCGGTTCGGGCGCCTCGAGACGTTCGCCGATCAGGGCCGCCCCGACCGAGGCGACGGGACCGGTGGGTGCCAACCCGATCCGCAACGGTAGCTCCAGCGATGCGAGAAACTGCGAATGCGCCGACCAGTCGCCGAGCACGGCGCGGATGGCGCCCAACAGCGGAACGCCGAGCGAGGTGATGCCTCCGCCGATCACGACATCGTCCACGTCGACAGTGAGGACGAGTACACGAACAGCGGAGGCAACATTGTCGATGAAGCGCTGGCGCACTTCGATCGCGAGGGCGTCGCCGCGCGCGGCCGCCTCGAAGAGATCCTGGACGGGACGGGGATGCGCAGTCGGCCACTGGCGGGCGACGGCCGAGCCCGACGCGACCAACTCAAGGCAGCCGCGCTGCCCGCACACGCAGAGGCCGCCCGCCGGGTCGACCGGGATGTGCCCGATCTCTCCCGCAGTCCCGCGCGAGCCGCGCCAGAGGCGTCCAGCGAGCACGAGGCCGGCCGCCAGCCCGGTGCCGAGGTTCAGGTAAGCCATCGAGTGATCCGGACCGTGACCAAGCAGGTGGAAGGCACCGAGCGCCGCGGCGTTCACATCGTTCTCGAGCCGCACCCGCACGCCGAGCCGAGCGGTCAGCTCCTCACCGAGAGCGAGCCCGTTGAGGCCCAGATTTACTGCGTGCGCGACGCGACCGGATGCCGGGTCCACCGCTCCCGGAACCCCGACGCCGATGGCGCCGAAGTCGCGTGGCTCCACCCCGAGGAGTGCGGCGAGCGCAACGACCGCCTCCACCGTTGATGCGACGACAGCTTCCGCGCCGAACCCGCTCGCCACGCGCACGGTGTCGATCACGGCTCCGGCGTCATCGATCGCGACGGCTTCGGTCTTGGTGCCGCCGATATCCACGCCCACTCTCACGACGAGACCCCCAGCCAGAGAAGCAGCGCCTCTCCGACGTGGCGGGAGGCTCCGAACGTCGCGACGTCGGCGTATGCCCGGTCTGCTGACGGCCAGCCCATGTCGACGACGAGGGTCCGCGCATCGCGCGATCGTGCAGCGTCGATGGTTGCGCGGGTCCACTCCCGGCGGTGGTTGTCGCGCCCGATGATAACAAGCGGCCCGGCGACGGGTAACTCGTCGCCTTCTCCGAGGTGGAGGACGCGCGCCCCTGCCGCGGCGGCTCCCCACGGGGCCGGGCCTACGGCGATGTTGGCGACGGTATCCAACTGCACGAGGATGCCGCCGCGGGGCGCTTCGACGCCCAGCGTGACGTCGAAGGCCGAAACCGTGCGGGCGAGATCGTACGAGGGCACGCCATCAGGATCGCTCAGAACCGCACCCGCGGCGCCCAACACGGCGATCCTGGCTAGCGCGTCGGCGAGCCGGGCGGGGTCGAGTCGACCGTCCGACAGAGAGGCGGCGATCGCTGTCTCGATCTCGCCGAGCTGCTCGTCGGTGTTGCCCGTGCCGATACAGAGCAGGTCGCAGCCGGCGGCGAGCGCGCGGACCGCCGCATCCGGAATCCCGGTGACCCCGCTTGCGCCGCGCATGTCGAGGGCGTCGCTGACAATGACGCCCTCGAAGCCGAGCTCACCGCGCAGCAGCTCGCCGAGGATGCGTGCCGAGAATGTCGCCGGCCGGTCGTCGAGTTCCGGAAGCAGGATGTGCGAGGTCATGATCGTGGCGGTTCCGGCCGCGATTGCCGCCGCGAACGGCGCCAGTTCGCGGGTGCGCAGCGCGTCAAGCGGCAGGTCGACCACGGGAAGGTCGAGGTGAGAATCCGTCGCGGTGTCGCCGTGACCCGGGAAATGCTTAGCCGAAGCAGCGACCCCCGTCGATTGCAGCCCTTCGACCCACGCGGCGGTGTGCCGGGCGACGAGCTCCGCCGAGGCGCCGAAGCTGCGAGTGCCGATCACCGGGTTGTCGTCGGAGGAGTTGATGTCGGCGTCCGGCGCGAAGTCGAGCGTGACCCCAACCGCCCGCAACTGCCGCCCGACTCGCTCGGCCACCTGCCGGGTCAGGGCGAGGTCGTCGAGGCGCCCGAGAATCGCCGCACCCGGATACGGCGAGCCGACCGACTGGAACAGCCGTGTCACGTCGCCGCCCTCCTCGTCGATCGCGACGATCGCGTTCGGGTTGGCCGCGCGGATCTCGTCCGTCAGTCTGCGAAGTTGCTCCGGCGACCCGATGTTCGTTGCGAAGAGGCAGACGCCCCCCAGTCCGGCGGCGAGTCGCTCACGCAGCCACACCGGCAAACTCGTCCCCTCGAAGCCGGCCAGCAAGGTGCCCGCAGCCGTCAGCTGCGGCGTCATCCCTTCACCGCTCCGCCGACGAGCCCGCTCGTCATGCGCCCCTGCACCAGCAAGAAGAAGATGATCACCGGGATCGCAACCAGCGTCGAGGCGGCCATCACCTGTCCCCAGTCGATCGCCTTCGAGGCGCTGGACTGGATGAAGCCGCGTAACCACAGCGGCAGTGTCTGGGACCCCTGATCCGGCAACACCACGAGTGCGACAGTGAACTCGTTCCAGGACTGCAGGAAAGCATAAACGCCCGACGCTACAAGTCCGGGCGCCAGCAGGGGGAAGGTGATGCGCATGAAGGCCTGCGTGCGGCTGAGGCCGTCGACCATTGCGGCCTCCTCGAGCTCAGCCGGGATGCCCGCGACGAAACCGCGCAGCATCCAGATCGTGAACGGAACGACCGATGCGATGTACAGGATGCTGATCCCGATGACCGTATTCAGCAGGTCCACCGAGGCCATCAACTTGTACTGCGCGATGAACAGCCCCTCGGCGGGGAGCATCTGCACGAACAGGATCGCGAGCACGAATCCGGTGCGCCCGCGGAAACGAAAACGGCTGATCGCGACCGCCGCGAGGAAGGCGAAGAGCAGGCAGACTACGACGACGACGAGCGCGATCAGCACGCTCATGCCGAGCGCGGGCAGGAACGTGCCACCCTGGAAGACGCTGGTGAAGTTGTCGAGATTGCCGCCGAGCGGGAAGAAGGTCGGCGTGGTCGAGGTGAGGACCACGTTCGACAGCAGCGAGGAGTTGATCATCCAATACACCGGGAAGAACCACACCAGTGCGACGACGATCCCCACGATCGAGAGCACGATCCTGCCGGTTGAGTGGCGCGGGACACGTGTCGGAACCGGCTTTGAGCGGCTCATGCCCGATCCTCCTTCAGCATCGACCGCACATACGCCGCGCTCAAGGCGATCGTCAGCACGAGCACGAAAATCGACACCGCCGATGCCGTCCCGAAGTCACTCGACCCCGCACCTAACTGGTAGATGTAAGTGCCGAGCAGATTCGTGTCGCTAGCAATCGAGCCGGCATCCTGAAGCAGCTTGATCTGGGTGAAGACCCGCAGGTCCCAGATCACCTGCAGCAGCAGCACGATTGAGATGACCGGCCGGATGATCGGCACCGTGATCCGCCAGAAGCGCTGGGCGGGGGTTGCTCCGTCCATCTGTGCGGCCTCGAGCACCTCCTCGGGCACCTGTGTCAGGCCGGCGAAAAGCGAGAACGCGACGAACGGGACGCTCATCCAGACCACGATGATCCCCGCGATCAGGAAAAAGCTCAGCGGATTCTGCAACCAGTTGTGCTGCTCGAACGGCAGGCCGACCGCACTGAGCAGCCAGTTGACGACGCCGCGGCGCCAGTCAAACAGCCAGTTCCAGACCGTCATGGCCGCGACGACGGGCATCGCCCAGGCGAGCAGCAACGCGATCTGCAAGACGATGCGCACCACAGCAGGCACCGCGCGCATGAGGAGCGCGAGAAGGGTGCCGACCGCCATCGTGGCGGCGGCCGCGGCGAAGCAGAAGAGCAGCGAGCGGCCGACGACCGTCCAGAGGTACGGGTCGCTGGCGAGCTTGATGTAGTTGCCGAGCCCGACAAACGGGGCGGGCTGGCCGAACTGCTGAGCCAGACCAAACTGCTGCAGCGAGGTGATCAGCTGCCAGACAAGCGGATACCCCATGGCCAGTGCGAGCACCGCGACAGTCGGGATGAGGAGGGCGTACGCCGTGTAGGAGCGACGACGACGCGGGGTGATGGCTGCGGAAGCGGTGGTCATGGTCAGCTCCTTCCGGCTGTCAGAGGATTCATGGGGCGCGGTGCCAGGTGCAACCGCGCCCCACGAGATGGGGAAGTGTTACTTGCTGTTCAGCATCGGGGTGATCTTGGCGTCGTATTCCTTCGCCAAGGCCTCGAGGTCGGTCGAGCTGCCAATCTTGCTGAAGAACTCCTCGAGCACGCTCGACGCCTCAACTGCTGCCCACCCCGGCGCCGCCGGAGTCAGCTTCGAGTTCTCGGCCGATTTGATCAGCGCGGTGGCGAACTCGTCGGTTCCGAGTGAGGACGTGTAGTCAGAGTTCGCCGGGCCGAGGCCGTTCTGTCCGAGCATGTTCTGGTACGTCTTGCCGAACATGATCTTCAGCAGGGTCTTGGACAGCCCCGGGTTCTTGCTCTTCGCCGAGATCCCGATGTTCGACCCGCCAGCGAAGACCGGAGCGGGCTTGCCGTCGTTGCCCGGCAAAGGGAAGACGCCGAAGATGCTGTCATCGAAGGTGCGGGTGACCTTGCCGTCCGTCCCAGTGCCTTTGGTGCCGATCGACCAGTGTGCCCAACCCGGAGCCATGATGGTGGCCGCCGAGAGCGAGACGGGTGTCGTGGGGTCAGTAGCCGTGGCTCCCGGGAGCGCGTCGTCATCGTTGATGTAGATGTACTGGTTGCTATCTTTGGCGTCGTTCGGAGCTTTCGACGCGTTGTGATAGATCGCCTGCAGCTGCTTCAGACCAACCATCGTCTTGGGGTCGTCGAGAGAAGCTGTCCACTTCCCGTTCGACTGCGAGGCGATGTTGCCGCCGTTCGCGAAGATCCACGAGATGCCGTCGCGCCAGTCCTGGCCGCCGAGGTACAGCCCCGAGAAGTTCGAGATGCCATCGGGATTCGCCGCGGCGATGGTGGCGACATCCTTATTGAACTGGTCGAGGGTCGTAGGCGCCGAAGCGATACCAGCCTTGGCCCAGACATCTTTGCGATAGAACACGTAACGCGAACCGAAGTAGTACGGCAGCGTGTAGTTCTTGCCGCCCACCTTGCCCGCGTCGACGAAGCTCTGCAGCAGCTTGCTGCCGCCGAGCTGTGAGTACATGTCGCTGATGTCGAGGAACGCGCCTACGTTGGTGAACGTCGGCGACTGAGTGTTGCCCATCTCGGTGACGTCCGGGGTGTTGTTCTTGTCGGGCAGCGCGGTGGTCAGCTTGGTGACGATGTCGCCCCAGGCCTGCTGTTGGATCTTCAGGGTGCCGCCGGTCTCCTTGTGGAACTCGGAGGTCAGGTAGCTGCGCAACTTGTCGGGTGTGTCCGCGCCGACCAACCAGAGGGTGATGGTCTTGCCCTTACCGTCTGTGCTGGCGGCAACGGATCCCGACGACGAGCTGCCGGAAGTGCTGCAGCCCGCGAGGACGAGGGCCGACGCGAGTGCGACAGCGGTTACGCTTGCGATCTTTCTCTTCATCGTGTGACTCCTTCTTGTGCAATGAGGGAAACGGTGCGCGGTCTGCGCGCCGCCTGGGACGGGGGCCGCTGTCGACTACGAAACCCCGAGCTGTGCCGACAGGACCATGGCGGCGGCGCCGCGCATGACGATGTCCTGTCCGAGTGCGGTCATCCGCAGAGCCAGATCGCCGTGGAACTCGGCCATCGTGCGACTGCGGAGGGTCTCGATGGCGGCCTCGGCGAGAGGGCCATCGAGAAGTTCGACGGGGCCGCTGAGCACGACCTCCGCGAGGTCCAGGGCGCCCACCACGGGCGCGAGAGCGATGCCGAGCCGCTGGCCGGCGCGACGCAGAATCGCGGTGCGCTCCGCCGGATCCGCCGTGGCAGCGAGGGCTGCGTCGAGCCGCGGGGTGGCGAGCCAGGTCTCCAGGCAGCCGACCTTGCCGCACGCACATGCCGCGCCGCCATCCGTGCCCACGACGACGTGCCCGATCTCACCGGCCGCGAAACGGCTGCCGAACAGCGGGGTGCCGCCGATGATTAGTCCGGCGCCCACACCGTGGCCGACCTTCACGAGCATCATGTCGCTGAGCGCCCCGCCGAAGCTGTGCTCGGCGAGGGCGGCCACGTTCGCATCGTTTGCCACGATCACGGGGAGCCCGGTGGCCGCGGCGAGGAACGCCTTCAGCGGTTCGCCGCTGGTTCCGCTCGCGGGCCAGCCGAGGTTGGGGGCACTGAGCACGATTCCCGCGAGGTCCACAACGCCGGGCGAGCCCACCCCGATTCCGAGCAGAGGCGACGATGCCGCCGCCACGAGCCGCTCGGCGAGTGCCACTACCTTGGCGGTCGCCAGGTCGCCGGTCGCGCCGTCCAGGGGCACATCCACCCGCTCAAGCACGACGCCATCAAGGTCGAGCACCGCGCCGCGGAAGACCGCGTACTCGCTGAGGTCGATGCCGATGATCTGAAATCCGGTCCGGTTGATGTCGAGCATCGTTGCCGGCTTACCTGGCCGGGATTCACGGGCCTGGCCGGTCTCGACGATCAGGTTCTCGCTCATCAGTTCGGCGACCAGGTCGGAGATGGTGACGCGGGTCAGGCCGGTGGCGCGGGCTAGATCGGCGCGGCTCAGGGTTCCGGTGCCGTACAGAGTCTGCAAGACGAGTGAGCGGTTGTGGCCGCGAGCGTGCTCGGGAAGAGACTTGGCGCTCGGGCGCAGTGCGCGCCCATTGGCGAAGCCAGAGCGCGGGTCGGGGCCCCCGCGAGGGGTGCCGCCGAACCCGGTCGAGCCGCTCGCGAGGCCCTGGCCGGAGACGAGTGCGCCATCTCGGATGGAAGAGCCTCGCTGCACTTCCGATGCAGACATGTTTGTTAGTACACCGTACGAACATTCATTTGTCCAGTTTTGGCATGACCGTTTACATAGCTGTTACACAGCCGCTGGCGAATTGGCGCCCGCGCGCCGCCGCCGAACGCCGCCGAAAATCCGCCGACCGGGTGAACCTTTCGCGGCGCCGGTTCGTTATCCCGTTGGTCTCAGGTATTTCCCCACTCTCGCTGGCAAACTTGTTTCAGCGCCGTTCGCCCCCAACACAGCCCAGGAGCAGCCATGACGCCTCGCCCTCCCCGCACTCTCGCGGTCGCCTTTGCCGGACTCGGAATCGTCGGTGCCCTCGCGGGCTGCTCGTCGGGAGCGAACGCCGCAAACGCTGGCTCCGACACCTCGACCGGGAGCAACTCCGGCTCGGGCGGCTCCGCCACATACAAAGACGGCACGTACAAGGCAGACGGCGGCTATGAATCGCCCGCCGGCCATCAGACCGTCACGGTGAAACTGACCATCGCTGGCAACAAAGTGACCGCTGTCACGGTAACGCCGAACGCCACCGATCCCACCGCCATGAGCTACCAGACCCAGTTCGTCGGCGGGATCTCGGCCGAAGTCGTCGGCAAAGACATCAACTCGTTGAATGTTTCGCGTGTCGCCGGGTCTTCGTTGACCAGCGGGGGTTTCAACGCCGCCCTGAAGACCATCAAGACCGACGCGTCCTGATCGCCTCGCTCGTACTCCCGCCGATGCTCGTCGATCCACTCCCGATCGCCTGGACTTTCGACGCGATCGGCACGGTCTGGCGGGTCGATACCCCTGAGCGCGTCACGGATGGCGTTCGGAACGCGGTCTCGACCCGCATCGACCGCTTCGACCAAGACTGGTCGCGGTTCCGTGAGGATTCTCTGGTGACGCGCATCGCGCGCGAACCCGGCCGCTACCACCTCCCCGACGACGCGGGCCCGCTACTCGATCTTTACGGTCGGCTCTATACGGCGAGCGCGGGCCGGGTCTCGCCGCTCGTTGGACGCACGCTCGAATCCCTCGGCTACGACGCCGCGTACCGGTTGATCCCGAGTGCCCACCGCGTGCCGGTTCCTGCCTGGGAAGACGTCATAGCGTGGGACGGCGAGTTTCTCGACACGGTCGCCCCCGCGCTACTCGACGTTGGCGCCGCGGGGAAGGGCTATCTCGTCGACCTGGTCAGCGATCTGCTCGTCTCGCTCGGGTATCCGGACCATGTCGTGGATGCTGGCGGTGACCTGCGCACCCGCGGCGTCCCGCTTCGGGTCGCGCTCGAACATCCCGTCGACCCGACGAAGGCCGTCGGTGTCGTCGACATCGCCGACGGAGCGCTGTGCGCGAGCGCCTCGAACCGCCGAGCGTGGGGCGAGGGCCTGCACCACATGCTCGACGCCGTCACCGGCGAACCGACGGTTGACGTCATCGCGAGCTGGGCCATCGCCCCGACCGCGCTCGTCGCGGACGGCGCCGCGACCGCGCTGTTCTTCGACACGGACCCGGCGTTCTACCGGGATCACGACGTCGCCACCGTGCGAATGTTCACCACCGGGCGGATCGAGAGTTCGCCCACTTTCTCCGGGGAGCTATTCCGATGATCACGATGATCACGATGACCGCCCGCCTCGACCGACTGCTCGGCCGAGTGACGATGTACAGGCTGGTGATCATCTGCCTGACTGTGACCGCGGTCGTGTCGTTCGTGCTCATGGTGTTCGGTCTGATCGCCTATTCGCCACTGGGATTCCTGGCCAATGCCAGCGTCCTACTGGTCTTCAGCTACCTGGCAAACGGTTTGATGGGCATAATCTTCCGTACCCGCCCCCAGTTGAGTTCGGCGGCGATCACCGCGCTTCTGCTGCTCTTTATCTTCCAGCCCAGCCTGAACACGCCGCAGTTGCTGGGCGCCGCCCTCGGAGCAGTCGTCGCGGCTCTGAGCAAGTACCTCCTCGCGGTGCGCGGCCGACACATCTTCAACCCAGCGGCGCTTGGCGCCTTCGTCGTCGTGCTCACCGGCCTGAACTTCAGCTTCTGGTGGGTCGGGACGCCGATCTTGCTGCCCTTCGTCGCGGTCGGCGGATTCCTGGTGCTGTTCCGCACCAGGCGCTTCCCCCTCGCCCTGGTCTTCATCGCGGTCGCGGGCGGCGGCACCGTGATTCGCTATCTGGTGAGCGGCGTAGACGTCGGCCAAGCTCTCCAGTTCGCCCTGCTGTCGTCACCCATCGTGTTCTTCGCCTGCTTCATGCTCGACGAACCACAGACCCTTCCCCCTCGGCGCTGGCAGCAGCTACTCGAGGCGGCCCTCGTCGGGCTGATCTTCGCCCTGCCCTTTTCATTCGGACCCCTCTCGTCCACCCCCGAGTTGGCGCTCATTCTCGGCAACCTGCTCGCCTTCTTCTTCGGGCAGCGCCGCGGCATCCGGATGGACTTCGTCTCGCGCACGACGCTCACGCCGAGCAGCTGGCAGTTCGAGTTCCATCCCCACGCGCCGGTGAGGTTCCTGGCCGGGCAGTACATGGAGATCACACTCCCACACGGCAATTCCGACGCCCGCGGCTGGCGGCGTGTCTTCACGATCGCCTCGGCGCCCGGAGGCAACATCCGGTTCGGGATGCGGGTGCCGAAACGTTCGAGCAGCTTCAAGGCCGCGATGCTGGCCCTCGAATCGGGTGCGGTGGTCTCCGGCGCATCAGTGAGCGGCGACTTCGTGCTCCCGAAGAATGCGTCCAAGCCACTGCTGTTGGTGGCCGCCGGCATCGGGATTACGCCGTTCGCGAGCCAACTGGAACACCTGACCGCGACCGGCCAGACCCGCGACGTCGTGCTGCTGTACTCGGTGGCGAACGCCGACGACATCGCATTCGCCCAGGTGCTCGAGGCCGCAGACTGCCGGGTCGTCGTCGTCTCCCCCACGCGTCCGCGCGAACTGCCGCCCGAGTGGTTGTGGTCGGGCGGCGGTGCGCTGACCGCCGAGACGATCAAGAAGGCGGTGCCAGATGCGGCAGCTCGAGCCACCTACCTCTCCGGGCCGCCCGAGCTGGTGGCCGGCCTCGAGCGGGCGCTACGTGCCGACGGCGTGAGGAGGATCGTCACCGACGTGTTCATCGGCTACTGAGCCGCTCCCGTCCCGTTGAACGATCGCTCGCTTCCGAAAGGCTCTTCCCGTGTCGTCGCAACCCCGCATTCTGACAGCGATCGCGACACTCGCTGTCGCCGTCATCCTGTTGACCGGCTGCTCGGCTGACGCACGAGCGCCTCAGACCGCCAGGCAGGCCTGCAAGGTCCTCGAGACCGACCTGATCAGCTCCTCTTCGGGTCTCAGCTCGGCCTTCTCGACACTCCAGAGCGACCCGCAGGGCGCCGAGACCGCGCTCGCGAAGTTCGACAAGGCGCTGACGTCGTCCGCCGGCAAAGTGACCAACGCACAGGTCAAGGCGGCCGTGACCGCCACGACGAAGTCCGTCGCCGCGATGGACGTCGACCTCATGGACTACATCAAGGACACTTCACATACCGCGAACCTCGAGTCCAGCGCCACCAAGGTGCAGACCACCTTCAGCACGCTCGCCGGCCTCTGCACCGCGTAGCTACCGCGCTCCTAGCCGAGACGCGCCTGCAGGTTCTCGTCGAGGCTCGCCAGGAACTCCTCGGTGGTCTGCCAGGCCTGGTCCGGCCCGACGAGACCGGCGAGGTCCTTGGTCATCTTGCCGCTCTCGACGGTCGCGATGACGACCTCCTCGAGTGCCGTAGCGAAGTCGACCAGGGCCTGGTTGCCGTCCAGCTTGCCGCGGTGCTGCAGGCCGCGGGTCCAGGCGTATATCGACGCGATCGGGTTCGTCGAGGTGGGCTTGCCCTGCTGGTACTGGCGGTAGTGCCGGGTGACTGTTCCATGGGCGGCCTCCGCCTCGACGATCGCGCCGTCGGGGGTGGTGAGCACCGAGGTCATCAAGCCAAGCGATCCGAAGCCCTGGGCCACGGTGTCACTCTGCACGTCGCCGTCGTAGTTCTTGGTGGCCCAGACGTAGCCGCCCTCCCACTTGAGTGCGGAGGCGACCATGTCGTCGATCAGGCGGTGTTCGTATGTCAGGCCCGCAGCGTCGAACTGCGTCTTGAACTCGGCGTCGAAGACCTCCTGGAAGATGTCCTTGAAGCGGCCGTCGTAGGCCTTCAGGATCGTGTTCTTCGTCGAGAGGTACACCGGGTAGTGGCGAGCTAGGCCGTAGTTCAGGGAGGCCCGCGCGAAGTCGCGGATCGAAGCATCCAGGTTGTACATGGCCATCGCCACGCCCGATCCCGGCGCCCGGAAGACCTCGAAGCTCTGCGCTTCGCTTCCGTCTTCCGGCTGGAAGGAGATGGTCAGCGTGCCCTTGCCCTCGAAGCGGAAGTCGGTGGCGCGGTACTGGTCGCCGAAGGCGTGGCGCCCGATGATGATGGGCTTGTTCCAGCCGGGAACCAGGCGCGGGATGTTACTGATGATGATCGGCTCGCGGAAGATCACGCCCCCGAGGATGTTGCGGATCGTGCCGTTCGGGCTCTTCCACATCTTCTTCAGGCCGAATTCCTCGACGCGCGCCTCGTCGGGGGTGATGGTGGCGCACTTGACGCCGACACCGTGCTTCTGGATGGCGTGGGCCGCGTCGATCGTGACCTGGTCATTGGTCGCGTCGCGGTTTTCGATACCGAGGTCGTAGTACTCGAGGTCGATGTCGAGATACGGATGGATGAGGCGGTCCTTGATGAACTGCCAGATGATGCGAGTCATCTCGTCACCGTCGAGCTCGACGACCGTGCCTGCGACCCTAATTTTCTCGACCACGTGCGTTACCTTTCCTACCGAAAACCCCGTTGTTCAGGGCACATTACAAGCCTAGCGCGTTTCTGAAGTATCTTGACGTCGAGATATCTGGGCGGATCTGGGACGCACGGGTTATCCTCGGGGCATGGCGGAGTTGAACTTGCAGGAGTTGACGGCGCAGACGATCGTGGCGGCCAACGGCTTGACGCTGAAGCCGGGCCAAGAGGCGTTCCTCACCCCCGAGACATACATGCACTCCGAGGAACAGCTCGACCCCAGCGGCTCCTGGCCGCGGGTCGTGATGGACGGCGAGCGCGTGGTCGGCTACATCATGGGCAACTTCGACGCCGACGCTCGCGACGAGTATCTGCGCGCCGCGCTGTGGCGCATCGAGGTGGCCGACGGCGCGCAGGGCATGGGTGTCGGGCGCTTCGCTGTGCACGCCTTCGCCGACGAGGCGCGCGCCCGCGGCTTTGCACGCGCCACGGTCGTCTGGGCGGGCGGCGAGGGCGGCCCCGAGAAGTTCTTCAAGGCGGTCGGCTTTGAGATCGTCGGGCAGACGCCATACGGCGAGAACCTCGGCGCCTTGCAGCTGTAGTGGCAGTGCCGAACCAGGACTTCGTGTCGCGGGTGCTCGACGTGGTGGGCGCGATCCCCGAGGGGATGGTCATGAGCTACGGCGACGTCGCGGCGGCGATCGGCTCGCGCGCGGCCCGCGGTGTCGGCCAGGTGATGGCTTACTACGGGACGGAAGCTCCGTGGTGGCGGGTGGTGCGCGCATCCGGGCAAGCCGTGGCCAGCCACGAGGCCCGAGCGCTCGAGCACTACCGGGCCGAGAACACCCCACTCATCTGGGCGGGCGGATTCTTCCGCGTCGACCTGACGGCGGCCCGCTATGTCCCCGGCACCGACTGAGGGCACGCCCCCTTGGTCATGCCAACGACGAAGGCGCCGCCCCAGATGAACGGGACGGCGCCTTCGCGGAAGCGGGCTGGGCCCGCGGGAACTTACTTGAGGGTGACGGTTGCGCCGGCCTCTTCGAGAACAGCCTTGGCCTTTTCGGCAGCTTCCTTGTTGGCGCCCTCGAGCACGGTCGATGGGGCGTTGTCAACGAGAGCCTTCGCCTCGCCGAGGCCGAGGCTGGTGAGGGTTCGCACCTCCTTGATGACCTGGATCTTCTTCTCGCCTGCAGCCTCGATGATGACGTCGAAGGAATCCTTCTCCTCGACCTCTTCGACCGGGGCGGCCGGGCCGCCGGCGGCCGCGACGGCGACCGGGGCGGCGGCGGTGACCTCGAAGGTCTCCTCGAACTTTTTGACGAAGTCACTGAGCTCAATGAGCGACAGCTCCTTGAACGCGTCGAGCAGCTGGTCAGTGCTGAGCTTTGCCATTTCTAACTCCTAGTTGCTTGGTTGATGTGGTTGATGAGATCGTCGGGAACGACGATCAACTCGCGGATTCCTGCTTCTCACGCAGTGCGTCGACCGTGCGAACGGCCTTCGACAGCGGCGCTTGGAACAGATAGGCAGCTCCGAAGAGGGGCGCCTTGAAGAGACCAGCCAGCTTGGCCAGCAGAACTTCACGGCTCTCCAGCTCGGCGAGCTTGCCCACCTCTTCCGCAGAGAGAGGCGCGCCATCGAAATAGCCGCCCTTCACCACGAGCAGAGGGTTGGCCTTGGAGAAGTCACGCAGGGCCTTCGCCACGGTCACGGTGTCACCGTGCACGAAGGCGATGGCCGAGGGGCCAGCGAGCTCGTCGTCGAAAGCGGTGATGCCCGCTTCGTTCGCCGCGATCTTGGTCAGCGTGTTCTTCACCACGGCATAGCTCGCGTTCTCACGGATGCTTCCGCGCAGCTGCTTCAGCTGCGCAACCGTGAGGCCGCGGTACTCGGTGAGCACGACCGCGTTCGAGTTGCGGAACAAATCCGTCAGCTCGGCGACCGTTGCTTCCTTGTTCGCCATGGCGCTCATTCCTGTAGGTATTCATGGATTCGGCCGCGTGTTACTGACCACAAAAAAGGCTCCGGCGCAGATGCGCACGGAGCTGGACCTTGAAAACCAGGGAGTCACTTCACACGCCTGCGCGGGGTTTGTTCCGTCATTCTCGTCACAGAAAAACGGAAACCAGCGGTCTACGGCCCTAGAGACACTACGCGAGGCTCGCGGTCATCGCAAACTCGGGGTGCCGGGACGGTCGGGTCAGGCTTCGGGCGCGACGTTCGGAGGGCTGTCGGGATCGGAAGCGGGTCGGGGCGTCGGGGCCGGGCGCGCAGCCGGCGGCTTTTGGGCGCGCGGCTTCTGGGCCGGCGGCTTCGCGACAGGCGGCTTCTGCACTGCGGGCTTCGCGACAGGCGGCTTCTGCACTGCGGGCTTCTGGGCGCGCGGCTTCGTGGATGCCGTGGGCACGGTGGGATTACGACTGCCTGGCTTCGAGCCGCCTGGCTTCGAGCTCGCGGGCTTGGTGACGGGCGTGCTCGCCTTTGCTGCCGTGGCCGGACGAGTGGCCGGACGAGCGGCTGGCGACTTCGGCGCGGGCGCGGGCGCGGGCACAGGCACAGGCACAGGCACCGGCTCCGGCGCGGGCACAGGCACAGGCTCCGGCGCGGGGGCAAGGGCGGGGGCGGGCTCGGCGATCGCGGACGCCTGACCCGCGATGGCTGGTGCCGCGGCATCCCGAACCGTCCGAGCCCGCGCTGCTCGGACGCGCGGGAGCAGCAGGGCCACCAGGAGCGCCACGACGACGACACCGACACCGATAATCGCCAGAACCAGGCCCGCGACCGGCGGGCGCGGTCCGGCGGGAGCCGCGCCTGCGGAGAGCGTCAAGGAGTCGACGGGTGCCGGGGTGGAGAGCCCCGAAGTTCCGGCGATGAGCGGCGTCACGGTCCCCGCGTCGAGTGCGAGCCACGCGTGCGTGGTCGTGTCGCGCACCAGAGCAGCCGTGGCGGGCACCGCTTCCAACGCCGCGGCAAGCCCCGGCATCGGCTCGAAGTTGGCGAGCTCAGGTGCAGCGGACTGCGGATTAATCCAGATCGTGGCGAGGCCGACCGGCTTGTCAGCGATCGTGATCGGGACCACCCAGTTATTAGTCAACTGCACCGGATGATCGGTCTTGACGTTGGTCAGCCGCGTGCTCGTCCACTCGTACACACGGCTGATCGCACCCGCCTTGGTCGTCGCGTTGAAGTTGACACCGGCACCCGCGGCATTCTTGCCGTACACGTTGTTCAGTCGGGTAACCATTCCCCCGTTGGCGACGTAGGCGGCGACTTCGGCAGGCACCGAACCCAGACTGGCGGCTGCCGCCCCGGCGGGTCCCAGCGCAAGCGCCGCGAACAGCCCGCAGAGCAGCGCGGCCACGGCCGCGCGGCGAAACACCGGCGACGCCGCGCGGGCG
>JAYWDH010000071.1:0-5985 GCA_043779945.1 Microbacteriaceae bacterium | reverse complement strand
TCGCGTCTGCGCGACGATCGAGGCTCGGCCGCCGTCGAGTTCACGATGGTCGGCGCACTGCTGACTGTGCTCACACTCTCGGTGCTGCAGCTGGGGCTCGCCCTGCACATCCGCAATACGGTCCAGGACGCCGCGGCCGAGGGCGCCCGCTACGGCGCACTGGCCGACCACAAGCCCGCGGACGGTATCCGACGCACGCGGCAGCTCATCGACCTCGCCATCGGTGACGACTACGCCCAGAACGTGACAGTGCACGGCGGCTCGTGGATGGGGCATCCAGCCATCACGATTACGGTGCGTACGCGGCTGCCGCTCGTCGGCCTTGTCGGCATCGACGGAGCCCTGGAGGTGTCGGGCCATGCTGCCGCCGAGACGCTGGGCTAAAGTGGCGCGGCGCATTCGCCGGCACGCGGGAGATGACGACGGCTCGGCGTCGCTGGAGTTCATCACGGTGGGAATGCTGCTGCTCGTGCCAACGATCTACCTCGTGCTCGCTCTCTCGGCGCTCGAAAGCGCGTCGTTCGGCGTCGAAGGGGCCGCGCGCCAGGCGAGCCGGGTGTTCGTGCAATCTGCCTCGCAAGAGGAGGCAGAGTCGGCCGCCCGGACCGCGATCGCGGTCACCCTCGCCGACTACGGGCTGGAGTCTGACTCGGCTCGTGTGCAGTTCAGCTGCCGCCCGGATCCCGCGCACTGCCTCGCCCGTCGTGGTTTCGTCACGGTATCGATCTTGACGACGGTGACGCTGCCCCTGATGCCGCCGGTGCTGCGGCTCAGTGTGCCGGCGGGGATCCCGGTGCAGTCGGTGTCAACCGAACAGATCTCGCGATTCTGGGGCTCGAGGTGAAGCACCGTCTCGACCCGCGTGACGACTCCGGCTCCACCCTCCCGCTCGTCACGTTCTACGGCTTCCTCGCATTGGCGCTCGTGCTGATCGTGGCCGCGGCATCCTCGCTGTACCTGGAGCGCAAGCGACTGTTCACCCTGGCTGATGGTGCGGCGCTGGTCGGCGCCGAATCCTTCGATCTGGATGCGGTCTCCCTGACCCGACGGGGCCCGCGCCCGAGCCTGCTCCCGTCCCAAGTGCACGAGGCAGTCGCGAGCTACTTCGCTGGCAATTCTTCAGGTGTCGTGGGCGGTGAGTTCGACAGGCTGGTGGTCGAGCGTGCCACCACCGTGGACGGGGCGAGCGCGACGGTCACGGTCTCGGCGGTGTGGCATCCGCCCGTAGTCACGATCTTCGTGCCCGAGGGTTTGCGCATCGACGCGACTGCGGTCGCGCGTTCGGTCTTCGGCTGAGCGTCCCCCGGAACCGCTGGTCGAGTAGCGGTGTACTCCGCGTATCGAGACCTAGCGTTGCGCTCCGCTACTCCATCAGCGCGGGCGAGCGCGGTGCCGAGTAGCGCGGCACGAAGACTCGCAGCACCACTGCGCCCGCCAGCCCGAGCACCCCGAGCGCGCCCGCCGCAAAGGGCAGCGACACTAACGCGGTGAGCCCGGCGACGAGGAGTGGTGCGGTCGCGCCTCCCGCGTCGTTGGTGAAGCGCCAGGCGCCGAGGAACGGGGCCGGATGGCGCGGGTCGGCAAGGTCCGCACCGAGCGTCATCAAGATCCCCGCCCCGACCCCGTTGGCCACGGACAGGAACATCGCGATCCCGATGAACCAGCCGACGCTGCCGGGGAGGAACGCGGTGAAGGCGAGGGCGAGGTGCCCGATGCCCAGGCCGATCATCGAGGGGACGGCGGTCCAGAGGCGGCCGAACCGGTCCATGATCCAGCCGCCTAGGAAGAACAGCGAGAAGTCGACGAGCCCCGCGACGCCGATGACGAGCGAGGTCTGCGTCTCATGCAGGCCGATGCTGATCGCCCAGAGCGGCAGCAGCACCTGCCGCGAGGCGCGGAGGGCAGCCACCATCCCCGAACCGATGCCGAGGGTCAGCAGCACCTTGCGGCTCTCGCGAATAGTGCGGAACAGCCCGCGCGCCTCCTCGCCCACTTCGCGTTCGCCGGCGGTTTCGATTCCGCGCCGAGCCCGAACGTCGAAGGTCTTCGCCGGGTCCGCAAACACGATCAGCACGATCGCCGCGAGCGCGCACCCGACGATGTGGATCACGAACGCGCTCGCGGCCGAGCCCGTCAGAGTAATCACCCCGGCACCGACGAACGGGCCGATCAGGTAGCCGAGCCGGAAGGTACCCCCGAGCGTGGAGAGCGCGCGAGCCCGGAACTCGACGGGCACGAAGGTGGTCATGAAGGCGTGGCGGGCCAGCGCGAACACGGCGGTCGCGATCCCCACTACCAGGATGCCAAGCCCCAGCACCCACGGATTCGGCGCAAGCAGCGCGGTTACGAGCCCGAGCACCGAGAGCCCGGAGGCGCAGATCATCGCGGTGCGCTCCCCGATGTGCTGGATCACGACCCCGCTCGGGATGTCGCCAAGCAGTTGTCCGAGGATGAGCATGGCCGAGACGAGGCCGGCGACCGCCAAGGTGGCACCGACGTTGCCAGCCACGACCGGGATCACCGGGATGATCGCGCCCTCGCCCGTCGAGAACAGCACGGTTGGCAGCAGTGCCGCGACGGCGACCGACCGCCACCTGAAGGGCTGAACGAGGGGTGAGTTCATGGCTCCTCTGACGTTACCGCGGTCTCAGAGGTTACCGCGGTTGCCGCGAAGGTAGACTCGCCTGCGCCATGATCGACCTCGACCTCAGCGACCAGATCGCGACGCTCCGCCAGACGTTCTCCGACATCCGGGCCGTCGTCGGCGTCGACAAGCTCGCGGCCGAGATCGCCGACTTGAGCGAACAGGCGGGGGCTCAGGATCTCTGGGATGACCCCGAGGCCGCCCAGAAGGTCACCAGCGCGCTGAGTCACCGCCAGACCGAGCTGGCCCGGATCGAGAGCCTCCAACGTCGAATCGACGACCTCGAAGTGCTCGTGCAGATGGCCAACGAGGGTGACGACGCGGACAGTGCGGACGAAGCCAAGATCGAGCTCACCGCGATCCAGAAGAACCTCGGCGAACTTGAGGTGACCACGCTGCTGAACGGCGAGTACGACGACCGCCCCGCGGTGATCACGATCCGCTCCGGCGCCGGGGGAGTGGATGCCGCCGACTTTGCCGAGATGTTGATGCGCATGTACCTCCGCTGGGCCGAGAAGCACAAGTACCCGGTAACGGTGATGGACACCAGCTACGCGGAAGAGGCCGGCATCAAGTCGGCGACCTTCGAGATCGACGCCCCGCACGCCTTCGGGACGCTGAGCGTCGAGGCTGGCACCCACCGGCTGGTGCGCATGTCGCCGTTCGGTGCGGCGGGCAAGCGCCAGACGAGTTTCGCGGCGGTCGAGGTGATCCCGCTGATGGCGGAGACCGAGTCGATCGAGATTCCCGAGGGCGACATCCGCGTCGACGTATTCCGTTCCTCCGGGCCCGGTGGCCAGTCGGTCAACACCACGGATTCCGCGGTGCGTATCACCCACCTGCCCACCGGCACCGTCGTCTCCATGCAGAACGAGAAGTCGCAGATCCAGAACCGTGCCGCGGCGCTCCGCGTGCTGCAGTCGCGGCTGCTGGTTTTGCAGAAGGAAGCCGAGGCGGCCACCAAGAAGGAGCTCGCGGGCACCATCACGGCCAGCTGGGGCGACCAGATGCGCAGCTACGTGCTCGCGCCGTACCAAATGGTGAAAGACCTCCGCACCGACTATGAGGAGGGCAACCCCTCCAAGGTTTTTGACGGTGACATCGACGGCTTCATCAACGCTGGCATCCGCTGGCGCAAGAGAGACCTCGACGAGGACTAGCTGAAGCGCTCCGGCCGGTCGAACCGAGGCACGCGCTGCCGTCAATGTCTGTGAGTCTGGCTCTCAGGGGTGTCGCGCCCCGCATCCGGACGCCTCGAACTTAGTCTCGTGGAGCCATGATTCGCTTCGACCAGGTCACCAAGACATACGCCGGGACGTCGCGACCAGCACTCAACGGGGTCGACCTCGAGGTGCTCAAAGGGGAGTTCGTCTTCTTGGTCGGTGCGTCCGGATCCGGGAAGTCCAGCTTCTTGCGCCTCGTGCTCAAGGAGGAACGCCCTTCCAAGGGAAGGATTCACGTGCTCGGGCACGAGCTGAACAGCCTTCCAAGTCGCAAGGTGCCGTACTTCCGGCGGAGCCTCGGCGTGGTGTTCCAGGACTTCCGCCTGCTGCCGCAGAAGACCGTCTTCGACAACGTCGCCTTTTCGTTGCAGGTGATCGGCAAGAGCAAAGGCTTCATCCAGGAGGCTGTCCCCGACGTCCTGAAGATGGTGGGCCTCGCGGGCAAGCAAGGCCGCTTTCCGCACGAGTTGTCCGGTGGTGAGCAACAGCGCGTCGCGATCGCCCGCGCCATCGTCAACAAGCCAGCGATCCTGCTGGCCGATGAGCCGACTGGAAACCTCGACCCGGCCACCAGCGCGGGCATCATGGCGCTGCTCTCCACCATCAACGCCAACGGAACTACGGTGCTGATGGCCACCCACGACTCGGGCATCGTCGACCAGATGAAGCGTCGCGTGATCGAGCTGGTCAGCGGCCAAGTCGTGCGCGACGAGCGCGCGGGCGGATACCAGACGCAGGCCATCCCCGAGCAGAAGTTCGATCTCAGCGGTCCGCTGCCGACCGGGGCTCTGCAGACCGCCGTGCTGAAGAACGCGGCACCGCCGGCCCGCGAGACGAAGGTCACCATCGAATCCGAGGCCCTCGACAACGAGGATGCCCGTCCCGCGAGCCCGATCGAGATCCCGGTAGGACCGCCGCGTGTTGTGGCCGCGCCCGACCCGTCGCGTGCCGCTTCGGCTGCGGTGACCGTCACGCCGCCGCCATTGAACGAACCGGGACGCCGCGCATGAGGCTGGGACTCATCCTGAAAGAGGTCGGCGAGGGATTCCGCCGCAACCTCTCGATGGTGGTCTCGGTGGTGTTGGTCACCTTCATCTCGCTGACTTTCTTCGGTGCCGCGATCCTGCTGCAGTTCCAGATCAACCAGATGAAGGGATATTGGTACGACCGAGCCCAGGTCGCCGTCTACTTCTGCACGGATATCTCTACCGAAGCCGCATGCAACGGCACCGAGGCGAGTGCAGGTCAGATCGCCGCCGTCAAGTCGGAATTAGCCGGAACTACCCTCGGCCCCTACATCAAGAACGTCAACTTCGAGAATCACCAGCAGGCGTACCTGAACTTCAAGAAGCAGTTCGCGAACACATCGTTCGCCACCCTGGTGACTCCTGACATCCTGTCGCAGGCTTTTCGCATCAACATGAAGGATCCGACTCAGGCGCAGATCGTGATCGATCAGCTTTCAGGGAAGCCGGGAGTGGAGGAAGTGGCAGACCAACGGCCCCTGCTCGACCCGATCTTCGCGATCATGAACGCGGCCAGCTACACGGCGATTGGCATTGCTGCGCTGATGCTCATCGCGGCGGTGCTGCTGATCTCAACGACCATCAGACTCAGCGCGTTCTCGAGACGCCGGGAGCTCGGGATCATGCGCTTGGTGGGCGCGTCGAACCGGTTCATCGAGACGCCTTTCATTCTCGAGGGCGTGCTCGCCGCGCTCATCGGCTCGGTGCTTGCGGCCGGTGCCATCATCGCGATCGTGCACTTTTTCGTGCAGGGCTACTTGCAGCGGACGTTCCAAAACACCGCATTCGTGGGAATTCCAGACGCGCTGATTGTGGCGCCGATCATCCTTGCGGTGGGTGTCATCCTGGCCGCACTCTCGGCGAGCGTCGCCATTCGGCGGTACCTGAAGGTCTAGTTCACCGTCGGGTACAATCGGAGGCTGTCTACTTGTGCCGGGAGGTGTCAGATGCCGAAGAAGGAACGCGGAAGCGGGGTGGTCGCGACGAATCGCCGCGCTCGGCATGAGTACACGATCGAAGACACATACGAGGCCGGGATCGTGTTGACCGGTACCGAAGTCAAGTCGCTCCGCGAGGGGCGTGCTTCGCTTGT
>JAYWDH010000070.1:0-6006 GCA_043779945.1 Microbacteriaceae bacterium | reverse complement strand
CCGCTCCGGTTGCACCCAGCCCGTTCTTGATCGCCATCACGCCCGCAGTTGAGACGCCGAGTTCCGGGCTGACCCTCTCGCCCGACATTTTCCCTTCGGTCGCGCCCGCCGCCCGCTCCACCGTCCCGCCGCCCACCGGCGCGCTGTTCCCGGGACTCGTCCCCTCGATCGGGGAACCGACTGCCGAACCCGTCGCCGAACCGGTTCCGGTCGCGGTACCGGTCGCCGAACCGGTTCCGGTCGCGGTACCGGTCGCCGATGTGCCCGTGTCGATTCCCGTGCTTACCGCCGTTCCGCCACTCGTCGAGGTGGCCGAGACCGTCGCTGCACCTGAGGTCGCTGCACCTGAGGTAGTGCTTTACGCGGGGCCGACGGCCACCGCGGTCCCAACTCCCAGCGCTTTCACCGCGCCTACTCCGTCCATCGCTCCTGTCGCTTCTGAGGCACCCGGGGTCGGCTACGAGCCACTCGTGGCCCGCGCCATCCCGCAGCCTCTTCAGTTCGACGCGCCCCAGGATCCTGAGGTCAGCATGACGCCGACCGCCGACCCGAGCGGCGCCGCGTCGGCTGCAACTCCCCTCGCAACACCCGCCCCAGCTCCCGAGCCCCTGTGGCCCAGCGAGGGCACGTACCAGCCGCACCCCGGCGCGTATGTGCCCTTCGAGCCGAACGCCGCGCGGATGGAAGAATCGCTCCCGGCGATCCCGTTCAGCTCGCGTGACCCCTTCAACCCGGCCAGTACCTCGCGTCCTGCTATGCGCTCATACGGCGCGGCTCCTGTCGGTCCCAGCGGTTCGACCTACACCGGCGCGCTCGTCATCATTCTGCTGACCCCGCTGCTCATCGCGGGCGGCTACGCGCTGCTGTTCCAATTGAACGCCATCCACGTCGGCCTTGCGCCCAATATCGCCCTGACCGCCCTGCTCGGAGCGCTCTTCTTCGTCGCGATCGGCGCCGCCCAATTCGACCGCAACGCGCTCGCGAAGCGCGGCTACTTCGACCTGGCCTCGCCGTTCTGGATCCTGCTGTCGCCGCTCGTCTACCTGAGCGTGCGTGCGTCCCGCCTGCACGCTCAAGGCTCGGGAGGCATCCGTGCGGTGTTGCTCTGGTTCGTCGCCTGGGCGGCCGCCGCCGTGATCCTGACATTCTCGACGTTCGCCGCGCTCAACGCCGTCACCCCGGGTCGGATCGCGCAGACCGAGCAGGCCATCGCGCACGAGCTGGTGCACAACAAGGTCACCCCGAAGGTGGACTGCCCGAGCATCCCGAGCTTCACCGTCGGCGCCGAGTTCAACTGCACCGCGACCTCGGGCAATACCGTGCGGCTCGTGCAGGTGACGATCACGAACTGGACTGGTGGCGAGAGCTACAAGCTGATCGCCACGAGGACCACCCCGGCCGCCGCGACGCCGTAGCGCCGCAGTCAGCGAGCCGTCAGCGGCTTTGCCTAGGCTGGGAGCATTATGCGGCTCCTTCTGATCAGGCACGGCCAGACTCCCGCCAACGTGCTCGGTGTGCTCGAGACCGACACGCCCGGACCCGGTCTCACCGAGCTCGGTCGCGAGCAGGCGGCGGCGATTCCGGATGCCCTGGCCTCCGAGCGCATCGATGGCATCTACGTGTCCCGGCTGATCCGCACCCTGCAGACGGCGGCACCGCTGGCCCGGATGCGCAACGAGATGCACCGGGTGGCGCTCCCCGGCATCCACGAAATCGAGGCGGGTGAGCTCGAGGGGCGCTCCGACGATGACGCGATCAAGACCTACCTGAAGACGGTGTGGGCCTGGGGTTCCGGCTCACTCGACCCGCGCATTCCGGGTGCCGAAGACGGGCACGAGTTCTTCGCCCGCTTTGACGCCGACATCGCTCGCATAGCCGCCGATCGCGCTCCGGATGCCACGGCTGCAGTGTTCAGCCACGGTGCGGCCATCCGCGTCTGGGCGGCGGGCCGTGCGTCGAACATCGCCACCGACTTCCCAGGACTCAAAGATCTGGCGAACACCGCCGTCGTTGTGCTCGAGGGTTCGCCCGAGGCAGGCTGGGTGGTGACGCGCTGGGCAGGCGAGCCAATCGGCGGACCAGGGCTCGACGACCCGACGGCACACGATGTGACCGGCGAATCCTCGCGAGTCAGGTCGCCCCGATCTACTTCCCCTTCAAATCCTTCCTGAGGATCTTGCCGGCCGATGACTTCGGCACCGCGTCGATGAAGGCGACGGCGCGCACCTTCTTGTGCGGCGCGACGTGGCTGGCGACGAAGTCGATCACTGACTGAGCATCGAGCTCCGAGCCGTCTTTCAGCACGATAAAGGCCTTCGGAATTTCGCCCGCCTCCTCGTCGAGCGCCGCGACGACCGCGGCATCCACGATCTCGGGATGCGTGAGTAACAGTGCCTCAAGCTCGGCCGGAGCCACCTGGTAGCCCTTGTACTTGATGAGCTCCTTGAGGCGGTCGACGATCTCGAACGAGCCGTCGTGGTTGACCTGCGCAATGTCGCCGGTGTGCAGGAAGCCGTCGTCGTCGACGGTCTCGTGGGTGGCGTCGTCGCGGCCGAGGTAGCCGAGCATGACATTCGGCCCGCGTACCCAGAGTTCGCCGGGCTCACTCGACCCTTCTTCGGGCATCTCGATCTCGACGCCGGTGTCGACGTTGACGAGCTTGCACTCGATGTTGGCGATCGGGAATCCGATGGTGCCGCGCGACAGGTCGTCGCGGTCCGGCGGGATCACGTGCGAGACCGGGCTGAGTTCGCTCATCCCGTAGCCCTGCTGCATGTGGGTACCGAGGCGAGCGACGACCGCGTTGGCCAGCGCCTCGCTCAGCGGGGCCGCGCCGCTCATCATGCCGCGCACGCCGCTGAGGTCGAACTGGTCGACGATCGGATGCTTCGCCAGCGCCACGGCGACGGGAGGAGCGATGAAGATGAACGTGACTTTCTGGTCGACGATGACCTGCAGGAACTGGGGCAGGTCAAAGCGCGGCAGCGTGACGAGCGCGGCGTGCCGCGAAAACGCCAGGTTGAGCAACACCGTCATGCCATAGATGTGGAAGAACGGCAGGAAGGCGAGGATGCGGTCCTCGGGGCTAGCATCGAGCACCGGCGTGCACTGCACGACATTCGCCACCAGGTTGGTGTGGCTGAGCATGACACCTTTGGCGAATCCGGTGGTTCCGGAGGAGTACGGGATGACCGCCACGTGTGTCGAAGGGTCGAAGCTGACGTCGGGCGCGGCGTGACCCTCCCCCAGAAGGTCACGGAGGCCCGTGTAGCCCTCGAAGCCGTCGAGCACGACGATCTGGCTGTCGGGGATGCCGGCTGCCGCAGCCGCGACGCTAGCGACCGGCAGCAGCGGGCTGACCGTGAAGAGCATTTTGGCCTTCGAGTCCTGTAGCTGACGCGCCATCTCCTCGCCGGTGTAGAGCGCGTTGACGGTCGTGGCGGTCGCGCCGGAACGCAGGATGCCGTGGAACACAGTCGCGAACGCCGGCACGTTCGGCGAATGCAGGGCGATCACGTCGCCGATGCCGATCCCGCGGGCCGCCAGGGCCCCGGCGAGCAGTTCGATCTGCGCCTTGAGCGCGCCGTAGGTGGTTTCAGCTCCCGAGGGGCCGTCGACCAGCGCCACGCGCTCCGCGTCGTCGGCATTCAACTCCGTGAACAGGAAGTCGAAGACACTGAGTTTCGGGATGACCTCGTCCGGATACGGGCTCGTGAACAATTCGATCTCCTTCGATCGTCGTTGACTGAATCCTCTCCTGGGAACCGCGTCGGGGCAAGCGACCCCGCCGGTCGAGCAGCGACCTCGCCGGTCGAGTAGCCGCGCTCCGGCACATCGAGACCCCGACGCCGACTACTCCGGAAACACCCGCTTGTAGCTCCGCCCATCGGGCAGTGCGATGGTCTCGGCACGCAGATGCCCCCGCGAGACCCGCAGATAGATCGCCTGCGCGGACACCCCGAGTTGCTGCGCCGCGTCCGCGACCGAGAGCCCCGGCAACTCGGTTGGCTTGGAGCTGGGCCGCTCGCCGCGCTTGCGGCCGGCATCGTGGCGGGCGACGATTTCGGCGTCCGAGCCCTGCCATCGCCACCGGGATGCCGCGGGGCTGAGCTGCGCGGCGGTGGCGATGTCCCTCCAACTCGCGCCCGTGTCCAGAGCGTCGCGCACGGCGCGGAGCGTCGCGGGATCGGCGTCGAACGCCGCCACGAGCGCGCGCAGGGCGGTCAGGCGGTCCAAGGGTGCGGGGGCGGCATCCGCCTCGAGGTTGAGCAGGCGTTCCAGCGCCTGGCGGCTCTCAGGCGCAAGGAAGGTCATCGCGCGCCAACTTACCCCTATTGCGCGGCGTAGCCACCGTCAACGAGGTGGTAGCTGCCGGTGATAAAGCTCGCCGCGTCGCTGGCCAGGAAAACCACGAGCGCCGCGACCTCCTCCGGGGTCCCAAGACGTCCGAGGGCGTGCTTACTCGCCAGGGAGGTCTGCATTTCAGCGTCCATCGCCCCGTCGACGAGCGGCGTGTGGATAAATCCAGGACCGACCGCCGTGACCCGCACCTTGTGGGCGGCGTACTCGAGAGCGGCGTTCTGGGTAAGTCCGAGCAGGCCGTGCTTGGCCGTCACGTATGCGCTCGACATGGGGAAGCCGACTGACCCGAGCACCGAAGCCATGTTGACGATCGAGCCGCCGCCGTTGGCCGCCATGGCGGGCAGCTGGGCCTTGAGTCCGTACATGACCGCATTGAGGTTGATCTCGATGACGTGGCGCCAGCCCTCGAGCGTGTAATCGCCGACCAGTGCCGACTCGCCGCCGATGCCGGCATTGTTGACCGCGATCCTGAGCGGCGCGAGCGCGTTTGCCTCGGCGACCGCGGCAACGCCGAGCAGCGGGTCGGTGACATCACCGATGAGACCGATGGCGGTTCCACCGGCGGCGGTGATTTCCGCGACGACGGCGTCCACTGGACCCTTTTCCAGGTCGACCACCACGATTGACGCCCCGTTTGCCGCCAGTAGCAGCGCGGTCGCGTGCCCGATTCCGGATGCAGCGCCTGTCACGATCGCGGATCGTCCTGCGACGTCGTAGCTAGCCATGATGCCCTCGTTCTCCCCGCAGCCCTCGGAACACGAGTCGCGGGGCAGCGGTGCCGCCGACTCACGTTAA
This sequence comes from Microbacteriaceae bacterium, assembly GCA_043779945.1. Taxonomy (GTDB): domain Bacteria; phylum Actinomycetota; class Actinomycetes; order Actinomycetales; family Microbacteriaceae; genus Lysinimonas. The sequence goes on along the minus strand of JAYWDH010000070.1, from coordinate 849 downwards.
CGCTACGCGCAGAGAGCGGCGAGGGATCGGGTCTTAGGTCCCGAGAGTTAGCTCGCCTGGAACCAGGGCGGGTAGACCGCGACCTTGGGTGCGGCTCCCCCGACGTCGGCGAGGAGTTGACGCACCTGGTCGCGCACCGGCTCGTTGGCGACGCCGACGAGGGTGATCGACGAGAACGGGACGGGCCCTGCGGCGAGGAGTTCAGCGTCCAGAAGCTCTGGGTCGAGCGAGAAAGTGGTGCGCAGCAGGGCGGTGCCAGCGTCGCCGACGGCGAAGCGGGTGGCGGGGGAAGCGGCGTCGCCGTTCGCGAAGACGATGTCGGGGCCGACCTGGCCGGCTGAGGTGACGAGGATCACGTAGTCGAGCGGCGAGGTCTCGCGCGCCGCATCCGACCAGTGGGCACCGGCCGCGCCGTTGCGCAACTCATTCCAGCGGTTGGCGTTGGGGCTGAGCTGGAACGGGACGCGCTCCCCCACGAATCCGCCCGCGGCGAGTTCGACCGTGGCGCGCAGTTCGCGAGTGATGGCAGAACTTACGTCGACGGCGGGGGCGGCATCCGAGCGGACGGCCTCGTCGATGACGATCGCTTCGAGGTTGCTGAGGTGCGTGACGTGGTAGACGCGCTGCGTGTTCAGCAGCATCGTCGGGCGGCTCGTGGTGCGGGCCGCGGGCACCCGCATGGTCGTTCCAGTACCGGAACGACGAGCGGTGGCGACCGCCACTCGCTTCGGTGCCTCAGCCTGCGGCCGGGGGAAACAGATGTCGCACAAGCCACCTTCGAAGCCGTGAATGCACTCGGGCACTGGGGTTCTCCTTAGCTGCCGAAGTCTCCAGTTTACGCCAGTAGTG
>JAYWDH010000069.1:0-6013 GCA_043779945.1 Microbacteriaceae bacterium | reverse complement strand
GCTCGGTGCGCGAGAAGATCCCGGCGCAGTTCACCAGGATGTCGACGCCGCCCAGCAACTGGACGGCGGCCGCGGTCGCCAGCTCCGCGCTCTTCGCGTCGGCGAGATCGACTTCGAGGTAGCGTCCGCCGATCTCCTGGGCGCAGTGGCGCCCCTCGTCAACGAGGCGGTCCAGGATCACGATGTCGGCGCCCTCGGCAGCCAGCGTCGCCGCGATCCGGCCTCCGATCCCGCGGGCGCCGCCCGTCACGATCGTGCGGTGGCCCTCAAGGCGGCCGGTCACGCAGGAACCTCAGCGGGCAGGGCGAGCTCCTGGACCACGTGGCTCTGCGCGATCAGGCGACCCTCGTGGATCACGTAGCGGTCCATCGATCCGGTCGCGATCGCGTCGCCGATCGACTCAGCCCGCACCGCGAGCAACTCGGCGCGGGCGCCGACTCGGGGCCCCGCGAGCGGCAGCGACATCACGGAGCGCGCCCCGTCCGTGACGGCCGTGAGCGACTCGAACAGGTCAAGGTGGCCGGCCGTGACCAGCAGCGACGCTGTCTCAAGCGCGTCTCCGCGTCCGACGGGGTTGAAGGGGTCCCGCACGTTGTCTGCGCCGGCCCCCACGCGGACGCCGGCATCCAGCAGCGCGCGTAGCGTCGTCAGGCCGCGCGGCGTGGACACCGGGTGATCCCAGCCCTGCAGATAGAGGTTGGTGATTGGCAGCGCGATGATGCCCAGGTCGGCGGAAGCCACCTCGGCGATGACCTCGGCCAGTTCTTCGGGTCCGAGGGTGCCGAGTCGTACGCAGTGTCCCGCCGAGGCTGGCTGAGCGCGACCGGTCACCAGCCGCGCGTACTCGCGGATCGTCAGCGGGCCGTTGAGGGATTCGTCGGTATGCAGGTCGATCGGCACGGCCTTGCGGTCGGCGAGGGCAACGTTGCGGCGCAGCTCGGTGATCGGATCCTCGGCGAGATGCGGGACGCCACCCATGATGTCGATGCCAGCGTCCAGTGCGGCCTCAAAGACCTCATCCGGCGTCCATTCGCCGCTCAGGGCGACCAGCTGGAGGTCGAGCAGCCTGGCGAGGCGTTGCTTCACCCGAAGCAGCGCGCGCACGCCGCGAAGCGGATCCGGCCCGCCGAGCAAATCGACGTGGCTGCGGATCGCCGTCGTGCCGGCCTGCACCATCGCGATCGCCTGGGCGAGTGCGCGCTGGTAGATCCCGTCTTCCGACTCCGTCGCCGAGAAGGAGCGCCAGGAGTCGACGGCCTTGGTCAGGTCGCCGAACGGGGGCGCGGCAGCATCCCAGCTGCGGGCCTTGTCGAGATGGGCGTGCGGCTCAGCGGGTGCCGTGATGAGCAGGAAGCCCGTCAGGTCGAGTTCGTCGTCTGTGAGCACCGCTGGGATCGGCGCTGCCGGCGACACCTCGGCCACCGTGTCGCCGTCGAGCACGACGTCGACCCGCGAGTTGTCGACGAGGCGGGCCCCACGCAGCACACGCGGCGTTCGCATCAGGCCTGGCACGGGGGTCCTATTCTGGGGCGATTGTGGATGAAAGGGGTCGGATGTTGACTACTCCGACATTCGGCAATCTACGGATCGCGCGTTTCGGCTGTGTGTCGCCGCCGTTTCCGCGCGTTAAATCCCGCTTCGGATGGCGGACCAACCGATCACCGGGAGTGCGATGATCCTGAGCGACATCGCTCAGGCCGAGCGCGTCGGCGGCCGCATCCGCTTCCGAGCCAGCTGGAACGCGCCTTCGCCAGCGTGGGCGCCAGCTTCGTGCACGGGGAGGATAATAGGGATATCCGATCGACGGCCTCACCTTCAACGGCACGGCCTTCCGCCTCATGATCGAGAAAGAACACCTGGCCAGACTGTGATGTCAGAAACTGTGATCCCGCGCTCGTGAACCGCCCCATTACCTCCGACGTCGACGTCACCGTCAGCCGCCGTGATGCCTCCATCGAGGGCGTCGTGGTGTTCGAACTCACCGCGCGCGGCGACACTCCGCTGCCCGAGTGGACGCCCGGCGCCCACGTCGACGTGCTTCAACCCTCCGGCCTGATCCGGCAGTATTCCCTCTGCGGCCAACCCGGTTCCGACACCTGGCGTCTCGGCGTCTTGCGCGAGGCGGATGCCCGAGGCGGTTCGACCTGGATGTGCGACTCCCTGCAGCAGGGCCAGGGCCTGCGCCTGGCCGGGCCGCGCACGCACTTCCACTTCGAACCTGAGCCAGGCGTTCCGGTGCTCTTGCTCGCGGCCGGCATTGGCATCACGCCGATTGTCCCGATGGCGGCCGAGGCCGCCGCGGCCGGAATCGACTACCGCGTGCACTACTCAGGGCACGAGAACCGGATGGCCTTCCTCCCCGAGCTCGAGGCAGCCCACGGCGAGCGGCTCACCACCCACGTGAGCGAACAGGACGGCCGCGTCGATCTCGAGGCCCTGCTCGCCGCAGCCGCCGGCGCTGCGCCCGGCACCCGGGTGTATTGCTGCGGGCCCGCTGGCTTCATCGACGCGGCGGAGTCGGCGGCGGCGGCGGCCGGGCTCGACTTCCACACCGAGCGCTTCGAGGCCGAGATCCTCACCGCGCCGGTCTGGCCCGAGCCGTTCGAGGTGGAGCTCGCGATGAGCGGGCTCACCGTCAGGGTGCCGCCGGATCGCAGCATCCTGGACGTCGTCGAGGAGGCGGGCATCTTCGTGCTTTCAAGCTGCCACGAGGGCACCTGCGGCACCTGCGAGACGCCCGTGCTCGAGGGCGAGTTGGACCACCGCGACTCGATCCTCACCCCGCAGGAGCGAGCCCGCGGCGACGTGATGTTCATCTGCGTCTCGCGCGCGGCCTGCCCGCGCATCGTGCTCGATCTCTGATTCCATTTCGTTGAACAAAGGCCCGTCTTGAGATCTCTCCTCGTCACGAACGCTCGCCTCATCACCGTGCCCGCCGGCACCGACGATCCCGGCTACATCGAGCACGGCTGGATGCTGGTGGTCAACGGGCGCATCGCGGCTCTGGCCGTCGGCGACCCTCCCGCCTCAGCGCTGGTCGAGCCCGTCGAGATCCTGGACGCAGCCGGCGCCTTCGTCGCGCCCGGCTTCGTCTCGGCGCACAGTCATCTCTTCACCAGCGGCAGCCGCGGCCTTGGAGTGGCCGAGACGTTGTACGGCTGGTGCGACTCGATGCTGGGCCTGATCCGGCACGCCACCCCTCAGGACGTGTACTGGACGACGCTGCACGGCTCGCTCGACTTTCTCGGGGCCGGTGTCACGGCGGCCTACGACTTCACCGACCCGCGTATCCCGTGGGAGGCGATGGTCGAGGGCGAGCGTCAGGTGGTCGGCGAGCTGCGGCCGATCGAATACCAGACCAAGCAGATCGACGCGAAGGCCGATGCCGGCATGCGATTCGTCAACTCGACGCCGATGGATGACGCGGTCGGCACCGACGACCAGGTGCTCGAGCGGCTCGGCGCGGTCCTCGCGCATTCCGCGACCATTGATCCCGCGCTGAGTCTCGGCGGAGCGCTGACCGGCAGCGTGCAGTGGTCGAATCGTGTCAACGCCGCTGAGCTCGAGGTGGAGGCGATGCGACGCTTCGGGCTGATCAACCAGGCGCACTTTCTCGAGACGCGCGAGGCCGTCGACGTGCAGCGCGCCAAGTTCGCGCTCTACCGCGACGCCGGAGCGCTGAAGCCCGGGATGATCTTCGGCCACTTCATCCAGACCACGCCGGAGATCATTCGCGAGACGGCCGAGAGCGGGGCTGGGATGTCATGGCAGCCAGGTTCGAACGGTCGACTCGCGAGTGGGGTGGCCGAGGTGCCCGAGATGCTTGCGCTCGGGATGACCGTCGGCATGGGACTCGACGACCAGGCATGCAGCGACGTCGCAGACCCCTGGCAGAACATGCGGATGGGCATGTTCATGCTGCGCGCCAAGACCGGCGACCCGCTTTCGATGATGCCCGAGACGGTGCTCCGGCTGCACACCCTTGGTTCCGCGAAGCTGCTCGGAGTGGATGACCGGATCGGCTCGCTCGAGGTCGGCAAGTATGCGGACTTCGTAGTCGTAGACCCGAGCGCTCCCGATATCGGCCCGCTGTGGCATCCGGTGCGGAGCTACGTGCTTGCCTGCAGCCTGCGCAACCTGAAGCGGGTGTACGTCGGCGGGGAGCTAGTCAGTCACGACGGCGTGTCGACCAATCTGCTGGCGGCGGAGGCCTCGGCCAAAGTGCGCGAGGCGCTCGAGCCGCTCGCTGCTCAGTACGGTCATCCGCGATAAGCGGCGCTCGCTGATCGAGCCTGTCGAGATGGCCTGTGCGAATGAGTCCGCCTCAGCCTCAATTATCACGAGGGTTACAGAGGCGACACACACGCGAAATACAGCAACCGTAGGTTCATGATTGTTAGTTGCACCAACATTGCCCCGGCGTTGAGGCATTTCCCCCGTTTGGAAAGCGAGCTCACCATGGCGATGACTGCACCCGCACCCTCCCCGACTACGTCGGGCACCGATGCGCCGCTCGTGGACTTCAAGAATGTCGCGATGAAGTTTCCGAATGGAACCGTCGCGCTCACCGGTGTCGACATCACCGTGAAGCGCGGCGAGTTCGTGACCGTCGTCGGCCCGTCCGGTTGCGGCAAGTCCACGCTGCTTCGGATCGCATCCGGCCTTGAGACAGCCAGCGAGGGCACCGTAACCGTCACCACCGATCGCATCGGCTACGTGTTTCAGGATGCGACGCTGCTGGCATGGCGCGACGTGCAGCGCAACGTCGAATTGCTGGCCGAGCTGAACAAACAGCCGAAGGCGGAGCGCCGCGAGAAAGCCAAGGCGGCGATCGACCTGGTGGGACTCACCGGCTTCGAGAAGAACCTGCCCAAGCAGCTCTCCGGCGGCATGAAGATGCGCGCGTCGCTCGCTCGCTCGCTCACCCTCGACCCCGAGCTCTTTCTTTTCGACGAGCCGTTCGGCGCGCTCGACGAGATCACCCGCGAGCGCCTCAACGACGAGCTTATTCAGATCTTCGTGCGCGAGGGCTTCGCCGGTATGTTCATCACGCACTCTGTCTCGGAGGCCGTGTACCTGTCCACGAAAGTCGTCGTCATGTCGGGGCGTCCCGGCACGATCGTCCAGACCTTCGACGTCCCTTTCCCGATGCCGCGGGATCCGGACATCCGTTACACAGCAGAATTCGCCGGGCTGGTCGGCGAAGTTTCGCACGCTCTGAGAGAAGGACACAACTGATGACCGTGACCGAAACCCCCACGGCACAGCCTGCGCGGCTCGTTGACTCCGCCGCCGTCGAGACCCAGCACGAGGCGGCCATCAGCGCCGACATCCCGGTTTCGCGCGCAGCGCAGCGCAGCGCGGGCGAGCGCGTGTCCCAGGGCGTCCGCTCGGCACTGCCGCCGATCGGTGTTTTTCTCCTCGTGCTCGCCGTTTGGTACGTCGCCAACGTCGTGCTCGGTGCCCGCAACTTCCTCCTGCCGCGCCCTGACCAGGTGATCAGCGTCGGGATACTCGGCCCGGCCCGCGGATTCCCGGGTCTCGCCGGGCTCCAGATCCTTACTAGCCTGCTGCTGACAGCCGAGGTCGCCGTGATCGGGCTCGCCATCGCGGCGGCTCTCGGCATCTTGTGGGCCATTCTGATGTCCCAGTTCCGCTGGTTCGAGCGCTCGACATACCCGTACGCGGTGATCCTGCAGTGCATCCCGATCCTTGCTCTCGTCCCGCTGATCGGGGTCTGGTTCGGGTACGAGTTCAACGCCCGAACCATCGTCTGCGTCATGATCGCGCTCTTCCCGATGGTGGCGAACACCCTGTTCGGCCTGCGGTCCGTCGAGAAGTCGCAGCGTGAGCTGTTCCAGCTGCAGAAGGCCTCAAGATTCACGGTGCTGACCAAGCTGCAACTTCCGGCGGCGTTGCCCGCGATTTTCCTCGGCCTGCGCACCTCCGCGGGTCTCGCGGTGGTTGGCGCGATCGTGGGTGACTTCTTCTTTCAGCGCGGCACGCCGGGCAT
>JAYWDH010000068.1:0-1996 GCA_043779945.1 Microbacteriaceae bacterium | reverse complement strand
GGATGCAGGCGCTCGAATGGGCAGTCACCCATCCGGATCGGGTCGAGCGTGTCGCGATTCTTGCTGCCCCACCGATCTCGAGCGCCGACCAGATCGCGCTCAACTCCGTGCAGAACGAGGCGATTCAAATGGATCCAGGCTTCGCGAACGGAATGTACTACGACGCACCGGAAGGCCACGGCCCGCATCGCGGTCTCGCCCTCGCCCGGCGGATGGCCCTGCTCAACTACCGCTCCGCCACCGAGCTCAACGATCGTTTCGAACGCAGTTGGCAGAGCGGACTGAGCCCACTCGGCGGCGGTGGCGTCTTCGCGGTCGAGAGCTACCTGGGCTTCCACGGCAACAAGTTCACGCGCCGCTTCGACGCAAACAGCTACCTGGTCCTCACCGATGCCATGAACTCGCACGACATCGGTCGCGAGCGCGGCGGGGTAGCGGCCGCGCTTTCGCGGGCGACCGCGAAGGCCCTGGTGCTCGGCATCGACACGGACCGGCTCTTCCCGGTATCCGGTCAGGAACTCATCGCCCGGCACCTGCCAGGCAACATCGACGGCGAGACTCCTGTGATCGTGAACTCCCCATTCGGGCACGACGCCTTCCTCATCGAGGAAGCGCTGGTCGGAGCGCAGCTTCGCCGCCTGCTGGCATCCTGAACTCAACTCCGAAAAAGTCCATCATTTCGTGCCGCGTGGCACCCCCTGTTCGGGTGTCCCGCTGTGAAATCATGACGTGCGGGCTGAGGCAACCCTCACAGGAGAGAACATCTAGATGGACCTGATCACCAAGGAGCGCGACCGGCTGCTTCAGCGCACCGCTCGGGTGTATGGGCTGAGCTTCACCGTCGTGGCCCTGCTGGGCTTCCTTCTTCCCGGCGCAGTGAGCCTGACAGCGCTGTACGTCTCGCTCCCGCTCTTCCTGATCGTCGGGACCGCGCAGTTCCGGATGGGCATGAGCCGTTCGCCGCTGTGGGTCGCCATCTCGCTGGTGGCCGGCCTCGGAATCCTCGTGGTGGCGACGACCGTCGGAGACCGCCCCTCGCAGTCCGGGTTCGCCGCCCTACTTGAGTTGACCGCTGCCTCGCTCGCGGCCGCCGCCCTCGTGCTCACCTCGAGCGGACCGCGGATCGCGGCGCTCAGCGTCTCCTTCCTCGTCATCGGCGCTGCACTGCTGATGCTCACGAGCGACCTCCAGGCCCCGCTGCGCACGGCAGGGGTCTACGTGCTGGGGTGGGTGCTCCCGGCCCTGATAGCCGCCTGGATCAGCGCGGGCGTTCCGCAGGTGGCCAAGCGCATCAACAGCATCGGTCGCGCCCACCGCGCAGAACGGCAAGCCAGCGAGCTGGAGGCCCAGCGTCGCCAGGGTGCACGTCTGCTGCACGACACCGTTCTGGCCACGCTCACGCTGCTCGCACACTCCGGGGTCGGCGTGACGCCCGAGGCCCTGCGCCAGCAAGCGGGCGACGACGCCCGACTGCTGCGCCAACTCCGGATGGGCGGCAACCCAACACCAGCGGCCGGCGGCACCGAGACTTCGCCGATCCGGGTCGTCGACGAGCCCGTTCTCGGCACCACACTCGAGTCGGTGAAGCAGCGCTTCGGTCGGATGGGACTCGAGGTCAGCTGGCACGGGACCGGACAAGTGCTACTGCCCAGTCAGACGCTGGATGCCTTCCTGCTCGCCCTCGCCGAGTGCCTCGAGAACGTGCGCAGGCACTCCGGAGTCACCCAGGCCCACGTGACCATCACCGACGACGACGCCAAGGTGCGCGCACTCGTCACCGATGCGGGGGTCGGTTTCAACATCGCCGACATCGATGAAGCCAAGCTCGGATTCACGGAATCCGTCGTCGCGCGACTGCGCGACGTCGGCGGCAATGCGCGCCTGTTCTCGGCGCCCGGATCGGGCACGACCGTTGTGCTCGAAGTCCCGAGAGGCGAGGTGGGCGCATGACCTTCTCAGCACCCGAGGAGAACACTCTCGGTGTCGTCGTCGGCAA
>JAYWDH010000067.1:0-15953 GCA_043779945.1 Microbacteriaceae bacterium | reverse complement strand
CCGCCGCCGCGCCCCCGCCCCGCCCCCGCGCGCGTGCCCGCCCCCGGAGGCAACTCAGGAAGAACGGGACTGTTTGGTCAGAGTCGGCCCGAAATCCGGGATCCTTCCTGATTTACCTCCGCCGCGCGTCGCACTCTCCGCCGCGCGTCGCATCCTCCGCCAGAGATTCAGGATGCACGCCCGATCGGGACACCATTTCGCGTTGGGGACAGCGGCATCCTGAATCTTGCACCCTCCGCAGCGGGGCCGGAGACCTACCTCGGTTGCGACCGGATGACGAGCAACTCTCCGACCTCGCACTCCAGGGCCTCGCAGATCGCGGTCAGCGTCGAGAACCGGATGGCGCGTGCCCGGTCGTTCTTCAGCACCGACAGGTTCACGATGCTGACCCCGACGAGTTCGCTCAAGCGCGTGAGGGTCATGTCCCTCGCGTCCAGCAGTTCGTCGAGCCGGCAGTGGATGCGACCGGCGTCGTCGTCGGAGCCTCTGGCGGCCACCATCAGACCAGTCCTTCGGTGTCGCCGTGCAGACGTTCGCCCGCACGGAAAACGGCGGCGATCGCCGTGAGACCCGGACCGAGCAGTAGCGGCAGGAACGGAATCTGCAGGGGGAAGTACGCGGGGGCGGGCGAGCCGAGGTCGGCAAGCGTCGCCCCCGGGTGGCTGATGCCGGTAGCGCCCCAGGCCGTGACGAACAGGGCGTCCCGGCCGGAGCTCCACTCGCCCCACTGCCCGAGCACGCTCGATGAGATCCCGCCGAGCGCGATGGCGACCGCGACGATCGTCACCGAGCGGGCCGCTGCCGGCACGGAAGGCTCGCCGCGGAGGGCGGCTGCCGCGATCTGGGCCAAAGCGATGGCGATCATGATGGAGACGACGGCGATCATGATGGAGACGGCGGCGACCGAGTGTGCAGCGCCGATGAGCAGCACGCGGGTCGGTACGCCGAGGTCAGTGGGGGTCAGAGTGGCTCGGTCCACCCCGCCATCGGTCACGGTTGCCGTCGGTCCGGTCTCGAACGTGATGCCGGATGGACGCAGGAGGCGATGCACCAGCAGCGGCACTGACACCACACTCGGGCCGCCGGCGATCAAGGGAATGACGGTGAAGGCCGTGGCGATGACGCTCAGACCTGCATACGCGACGCCACCCACGCGGACGGCGCGCAGCACGAACGGACCGCGCAACCTGGCCAGGGCTAACGGGGCGCCGACCATTGCGAACGCCCCCACGAGGAGCAGAACCAGACCGGACCCGCCCATCAGACGAGGCCCTGGAGGTCCCGCTGAAGGCGCTCGCCACGGCGGAACAACTCGCCGACCACCGCCAGCACGACGCCGACGATCCAGGGGAGCATGTCGAATCTGAAGCCGATCAACACGGGGTGGTGCAGGCCGAGTTGATCGATCGCGATGTTCGTCCCGAGATCCACGAGGAAGTGCGCTGCGGTCGGGACGATGACGAGCACCAGCGCGCAGAACCGAGTCAGCCGGGTGAGCGACCGGGTAAACGGGGCCGAGTCGCGGAGGATGCCGCGGCAGAGCCACGCGACGGCCAGCGCGATCGCCACGGTTGCGAGGGCACCCAGCAGGTTGCCGCCGGCGAGCAGTGCCCGCGCTCCAGCGTCGAGACCGCGCACCTGGAGGTCGGCCCCGTCATAGCGGCCAGACACCCCAGGGAGGCGACCCAGCGCGCCGAGCGGGGCATCGGCATCCACGCTCAGGTGAACGGACTCGGCGAACAGCGTTCGGATCGCATCGAAGGCGCCGAGCAGCAGGAAGACAGCCGCGAAGCACAATGCAACGATGCTCACGCCGAACACGGCGATCCTGTCGGGCTTGTCCAGGGCCGAGCGAATACTGGCGGTGGTCATGAAGTGCTCCTTATCGATGATCGTTAACATATCGACGATCGATAAGGAACGCAACGGGAGCTTGCCGGCGCGAACGGGGGGCGGCCCCCGCATCCCGCCCAGAGCGAACACGGGACTATCCGCGCGCCCCCGTGGTTATTGTCGATATATCGGAGCCCACCCTGCTCGGTTCCGGAGGAGCCAAAAGACATGTTCGAACGCTTTACGGATCGAGCCCGCCGGGTCGTCGTTCTCGCCCAAGAAGAGGCGAAGATGCTCAACCACAACTACATCGGCACGGAGCACATTCTGCTCGGCCTCATCCACGAGGGAGAGGGCGTCGCGGCGAAGGCCCTCGAGTCCCTCGGGATCTCGCTGGACGCAGTCCGCGAGCAGGTCCAAGACATCATCGGCCAGGGTCAGCAGCAGCCGACCGGTCACATTCCGTTCACTCCGCGCGCCAAGAAGGTGCTCGAACTGAGCCTGCGCGAAGCGCTGCAACTCGGCCACAGCTACATCGGCACCGAGCACATTCTGCTCGGCCTGATCCGCGAGGGCGAAGGCGTCGCCGCGCAGGTGCTGGTCAAGCTGGGTGCCGACCTGAACCGCGTGCGCCAGCAGGTCATCCAGCTGCTCAGCGGCTACCAGGGCAAGGAGCAGGTTGCCGTCGGCGGCAACGATGCGACCCCCGACAAGGGCTCGCAGATTCTCGATCAGTTCGGCCGCAATCTCACGCAGGCCGCCCGCGAGGGCAAGCTCGACCCGGTGATCGGGCGCGAGAAGGAGATGGAGCGGGTCATGCAGATCCTCTCCCGCCGTTCGAAGAACAACCCGGTGCTGATCGGCGAACCCGGCGTCGGCAAGACTGCCGTCGTCGAGGGTCTCGCCCAGGCGATCGTGCGTGGCGACGTGCCCGAGACGCTGAAGGACAAGCAGCTCTACACGCTCGACCTCGGCTCGCTGATCGCCGGATCCCGCTACCGCGGTGACTTCGAGGAGCGCCTGAAGAAGGTGACCAAGGAGATCCGAACCCGCGGCGATATCATCACCTTCATCGACGAGATCCACACCCTCGTCGGCGCCGGTGCCGCAGAGGGAGCGATCGACGCGGCCAGCATCCTGAAGCCGCTACTCGCCCGCGGTGAGCTTCAGACCATCGGAGCGACGACGATCGACGAGTACCGCAAGCACTTCGAGAAGGATGCCGCGCTCGAGCGCCGCTTCCAGCCGGTGCAGGTTCACGAGCCCACGCTGCCGCAGACCATCAACATCCTCAAGGGGCTCCGCGACAGGTACGAGGCGTTCCACAAGGTGTCGATCACGGATGGCGCGATCGTCGCCGCGGCGAACCTGTCCGACCGCTACGTGAGCGACCGTTTCCTGCCAGACAAGGCCATCGACCTGATCGACGAGGCGGGAGCTCGCCTGCGCCTGTCGATCCTGTCGGCTCCGCCCGAGCTGCGAGAGTTCGACGACAAGATCGCCGGAGTCCGCGCCAACAAGGAAGCCGCCATCGAAGACCAGGACTTCGAAAAGGCTGCCAGCCTGCGCGACGAGGAGAAGAAGCTGCTCGGCGAGCGGCTCCGCCTCGAGAAGCAGTGGCGTGCCGGGGATGTCGCGGCATCCGGGACCGTGGACGAGGGTGTCATCGCCGAGGTGTTGGCGAACGCCACCGGCATCCCGGTCTTCAAGCTCACCGAGGAGGAGAGCTCGCGCCTCATTTTCATGGAGAAGTCCCTGCACGAGCGCGTCATCGGTCAGGAGGAGGCCATCTCGGTGCTCTCCAAGACGATCCGTCGCACGCGTGCCGGACTGAAGGATCCGAAGCGTCCCTCCGGCTCGTTCATTTTCGCTGGCCCCACAGGTGTCGGAAAGACGGAGCTCGCCAAGGCGCTCGCCGAGTTCCTCTTCGACGACGAGAACGCGCTGATCGCCCTCGACATGAGCGAGTACGGCGAGAAGCACACCGTCTCGCGGCTGTTCGGCGCCCCTCCCGGGTTCGTCGGCTTCGAGGAGGGCGGCCAGCTCACCGAGAAGGTGCGCCGCAAGCCGTTCAGTGTCGTGCTCTTCGACGAGATCGAGAAGGCGCACCCCGACATCTTCAACTCGCTCCTTCAGATACTGGAAGAGGGGCGTCTGACGGATGGCCAGGGCCGCGTGGTCGACTTCAAGAACACCGTTATCATCATGACCACCAACCTCGGAACGAAGGACATCACCGGCGGACCCGTTGGCTTCACGCTTGAGGGCAGCTCGGAGAACTCCTACCGCGCCATGCGCGCGAAGGTGGTCGAAGAGCTGAAGAAGCACTTCAAGCCGGAGTTCCTCAACCGCGTTGACGAGACGATCGTCTTCCCGCAGCTCAGCAAGGAGGAGCTGCTGCAGGTGGTCGCCCTCTTCATCGGTCGCCTCTCGGAGCGTCTGCTGGACCGCGACATGACGCTCGACGTTTCGGAGCCAGCCAAGATGCGCCTCATCGAACTCGGCTGGGACCCGACCCTCGGGGCCCGTCCGCTGCGCCGTGCGGTGCAGCACGAAATCGAGGATTCGCTCAGCGAGAAGATCCTGCACGGTGAGCTGAACGCCGGCGACCACGTCCACGTCGACTTCGTGTCGGATGCCGACGGCCTCGGCGAGTTCGTCTTCACGACCGGGCGTCAGCCGGGCCGCGAAGAGCTACCAGCCGCGGTCGGGGCAATCGAGGTCGCAGCCGATTAGCCCGCGTTTTTCTTCACGACTCAGGGCGGCGGTTCTTCGGATCCGCCGCCCTGAGTCTTTTCCGCCCCGGATGGCCCTGGCAGCGCATGCCGCGATGAGCGCCTCATCGATCCCCACTTCGGTGGCAGTCCTGGCAGCAACTTGTAGGGTTGCACGGTGACTTCCGAGACGCCGAGTGCGCAGACCGCGCCGACGATCACCGTGCGTCGCGCTCGTACCAGCGACGTTCCGGCGATCGAGGCGATGATCGCACCGCTGGTGCAGCAACGCATCCTGCTCGGCAAAGATCGCGTGGTTTTCTACGAGGCCGTGCAAGAGTTCCGGGTCGCGCAGGGCGCTGGGGGCACCTTGCTCGGCTGCGGCGCGCTGCACGTGATGTGGGAGGACCTCGGCGAGGTGCGCACTCTGGCGGTGACGGGCGGATGGCGCAGCCGGGGTGTCGGCCACGCGCTGCTGGAGCGGCTCGAGTCCGATGCGCGCGAACTGGGACTCACCCGGCTCTTTTGCCTCACCTTCGAGACGCGCTTCTTCACCGATCACGGCTTCATCGAAATCGGCGAAGGAGTTGTGCCGCCGGATGTCTACGCCGAGCTGGTGCGTTCGCCCGACGAGGGAGTTGCGGAGTTCCTCGATCTCGCCCGGGTCAAGCCGAACACCCTTGGCAACACCCGGATGCTCAAGCAGCTCTAGGCATTTCGCCGCGCGCCGCGTTTCGGCGTTCGGCGGGTCACCCGCCTCCCGCGCGCGCCCGGGATTAGCCTGTCGCCATGTCGACGATCAAGAACCCGGTCGGCCCCCAGCCGCCGTCCGTGTACTGGCGCCGCCGCCTGCTCCTCCTCGCGGTGCTTGTGGCGGTCGTCATCGTGGTGGTGTTGATCATCGTGCGGCCCGGATCGGGCGGGACCAAGACCCCCACAGGCAATCAGAGCAGCGGTCAATCGGGCAGCCCGTCACCCAGCTTCAGCTCCGGAACGGGAGGCAACGCGGCGGCCTGCAATCCCTCGGTCATCGCCCTCGCCGCCATGACCGATGCCGCGAGCTATGCCGTCGGCGTCCAGCCGCAGCTGTCGATGACGATCACCAACAACGGGGCGAACGCGTGCAATCTCGACGTCGGAACCGACGCGCAGGTTTACACGATCACCAGCGGCTCCGACCAGATCTGGAGTTCGACGGACTGCCAGACCGGCAAGACCGCGCTTAAGCAGCTGCTTGAGCCCGGCACCACCAAGGCCCTCTCGACCACGCCGCTCGCGTGGGATCGAACGCGCTCTTCGACCAGCACATGCACGGGCAACCGACCCGCGGTCACCGCCGGCGGCGCCAGTTACCACCTGGACGTCAAGCTCGGCACGATTCACGCGAAAAGCACTAAGCAGTTCCTGCTGAGCTAGCTTGCGCCGTTGTCACCCGACTCCCGTGCCAGGATGACGGCGTGAGTACTGCTGTTCCTGTCACCGTTCCTGCCACTGTTCCTGTCGTCGTCGTCGGTTCCGTGAACGTCGACCTCGTCGCCTTCGGGCATCGCATGCCGCGCCCCGGCGAAACCGTCTCGATGGAGCGCTTTGCCGAGGTGCAGGGTGGCAAGGGTGGCAACCAGGCTTCGGCCGCCGCCGCACTCGGTGCAGCTGTGCGTTTCGTTGGCGCCGTCGGCTCCGACCACTGGGGCGATGCGGCGCGCGCCGACCTCGGCGCTCGCGGGGTCGAGCTGAGCGGGCTGGCGACGGTCGCGGGCGCGACGGGCGTGGCGATCATCTTGGTGGATGACAGCGGCGAGAACTCGATCGCGATCGTTCCTGGCGCCAACGCGGCGGTCTCACCGGACGCCGTGGAGGCAGCTCTCGCCGCAGTCGACGCGCCGGATGCCGTGGTCGTCGTGTGCCTCGAGATCCCGCTCGCGGCGGTGCTCACGACAGCGCGGGTAGTGTCTGCCCGGGGGTGGCGCCTCGTGCTCAACCCGGCACCTGCCCCGAACGGCGGGCTTCCGGCCGAGCTGGTGGCTGCGGCATCCGTCATCACGCCGAATGAGACCGAGGTCGAGGCGCTCGGCGGAGTGGAGGCCCTACTCGCGGCGGGCGCCGGCGCGGTCGTCGTGACCCGTGGTGGCGAGGGAACCGACCTGCATCGGCCCGGCCAAGCACCCGTGCATCTGGCCCCGGCCCGGGCCGATGTGGTCGATACCACCGGCGCGGGCGATGCCTTTACGGCCGCCCTCGCGGTCGGCCTGGCCGCAGGGCGCGAACTTGCGGATGCCGTGCGCTGGGCGAGCGCGGCCGGCGCGATCGCGACCGAGGGCTTCGGTGCTCGCGGTTCGCTCGCCACGGCGGCGCAGGTGGACGAGCGACTGGCCTGACATCGGTTCCGATGCCGCGCCAGCCGTGCACGCTCAGCGGGTTAAAACGCAGCCACGTCCACCCGGTCGCCCGGCGCCGCGCTCGCGAACGCGACTCGGATCACCTCCTTCAGCGACCCCACCTCGCTATCGACGATGGTTGTGTAGCCCAGTCGGCGGGCCTCCGCAGCGCGCTGTTTGGCGGCGGCCACCGGTCGGATTTCGCCGGCCAGGCTGATCTCGCCGACCGCCGCCATCGTGACCGGGAGCGCTTGGTCTTTGACCGCGCTCGCGATGGCAAGGGCGATGGCCAGATCGGCACCGGGCTCAGATAGACGGATGCCGCCAACGGTCGACACGTAGACATCGGAACTCGACAGTTTGAGCCCGCAGCGCCGCTCGAGCACCGCAAGGAGCATCGCGACTCGGGACGCGTCGACCCCGTTCACCACGCGTCGCGGTTGCGGCGCCTGGGTTGCGACGATAAGGGCCTGCACCTCGACCGGCAGCGCGCGACGGCCCTCGACCGCGACGGTGACGCAGGTGCCGCTGACGGCTGAGCCGGTTCGTGAGAGGAAGAGGCCGCTCGGGTCGGACACCTCCGCGATGCCGTCGCCGGTCATCTCGAAGCAGCCAACCTCGTCGGTGGGGCCGAAACGGTTCTTGAGGGTGCGCACGAAGCGCAGCGCGGTCTGCCGATCGCCCTCGAAGCTGCAGACGACGTCGACGAGATGTTCCAGCATCCGAGGGCCAGCGATCGAGCCGTCTTTCGTGACGTGGCCAATCAGCAGCAGGGGGAGATTGCGCTCTTTGGCCACTCGAATGAGGGTGCCCGCGACTTCGCGAACCTGCGCAGGCTGGCCGGGAGCGCCCTCCGACATCGACGAGGAGACGGTCTGCACGGAGTCGACGATCAACAGGCCGGGGCGGACGGCGTCCACGTGGCCGAGGATCGTGGCGAGGTCGGTCTCGGCCGCGAGGTACAACTCGTCGTCGAGGGCACCGGTGCGTTCGGCGCGCATCCGTACCTGGCTCGCGGACTCCTCGGCGCTCACGTAGAGCACGCGCGTTCCGGTGCGAGCCGCGCGCGACGCAACCTCCAGCAGCAGCGTCGACTTGCCGACGCCAGGCTCGCCGCTCAGCAGGATCGCCGCGCCGGGCACGATGCCGCCACCCAGCACTCGGTCGAACTCACCGATGCCGCTCGGCCAGTGCGTGAGGGATTCCGTGCCCAGGTCGGTGATCGGACGCGCCGCGCGACCCTCGGGCACGCGTGCCGCGCGCACCGCCGCAACCGGAACCCCACGTTCGACGACTGTGCCCCACGCCTGGCATTCGGCGCAGCGGCCGACCCATTTCACGCTGGTCCAGCCGCACTCACTACACGCGTAGGAAGACGTCGGACGGGCCACGGGGTCAGCCTACGGGCGACCCCCGACTGCGTCGTTGGGCACGCCGCTGCTTGGCACGCCGTCGCTCCGGCGTCCACTCCTCGCCGAAGCGCACTTGCGCGTCCAGTCCGCCGCCCTCGCGGTTCTCGAGGCGCACGGTTGCCCCGCTGGCACTGGCCAGCTGGGCGACGATCGAGAGGCCGAGTCCGCTGCCCGATTCGTCGACTCGGCCACGCCAGAATCGGTCGAATGCGCGTGCCAGATCGGGAGGCGGGAGGCCGGGGCCGCGGTCGAGCACGTGCACGGTCACGGAATGCGCATCCCGCTCGAGACGCACCTGGATCGCCGAGCGCGCCACACTGACGCTCAGGGCGTTGTCGAGGTAGTTGTCGACGATCTGTTCGGTCGCGGAGCGGGATCCGAGGGCCACCGCCGTGGGTGGACCCTCGTACCCGATGGCGATGCCGCGCTCCTCGCCGAGCGGCTGCCACTGCTCGACGCGCTCGCGGGCAATGGCAGCGACGTCCACCATTGCGATCGCCGTGATCGTTCCCTCGCCGCGACTCAGCTGCAGCAGGCCCTCGATGAGCGTCTCGAGTCGATCCGCCTCGGCTACCGCGGCGGCGAGCCGTTCGGCAGACTCCTTGGGCGCCTCCTCGGCGAGCTCGCGAGCGCGTTCGAGGCGCAACCGCAGGGCGGTCAGCGGGGTGCGCAGCTGGTGCGAGGCGTCGGCAGCGAACCGCCGTTGCTGCTCCAGCGCGTCGGTGAGCCGCTCGGCCATGGCGTTGAACGATCGCGAAAGGGAACGCAGCTCCGGGGCGCCGGAACGCTCGTCGGAGCGCTCCGCCAGATCCCCCTCGGCGAAGCGCTCGGTCAGTTCGGTCAGGCGCCGCAGCGGGCGCGTCACCGATCTGGCCAGGATCCAGCCGATCACGCCCGCGAGCAACACCGTCGTGAGCGCGACGATGCCAAGCCCGCCGACTTTCGAGTTCGCGGCATCCGTCACCACTTGCGCTGGATAGGTGAGCCGGACCGCGCCGAGCACCCGGTCTCCGCTGAGCACCGGGACCGCGACGTAGAGCAGCTCGAGCAAGAGCGTGTTCGAGTGGCGGGTTCCGTTAGCGATCTGACCGCTGAGAGCGACCTTGATCTCCGGCCGCGTGCTGTACGAGGAGCCGATCGCAACCGGGTCGTCGTCGCTGGTCACAATCGCCGTGCCCGCGGCATCGACCACGACGACCCGTGCGCCGACGCTCGAGTCGCGGTAGCGCCGCGCGAGCTCGGTGATCGAGGCGGATGCAGCGGCGCTCGGTGTCGCCAGCGACGGCTCCGCGCGTCCCGCCAGCACGAAAGCGTCCCGTTCCAGAGCCGTGGTGATGCGATCGTGCTCGCTCTGCACCAGGTAGCCACTGATCGGGATGAGCAGCACCAGCAGCACAACCGCCGTCACGCCCGTCATGGCGAGCATGAAGCGCCAGGTCATGCCGGGATCTCGAAACGGAACCCGACGGCCCGCACCGACTCGATCCAGGCGGGCGAGCCGAGCTTCTTGCGCAGCGCCGCCACGTGCGCGTCGAGGGTCTTGGTGGCGCCGAACCACTCCGTCTTCCAGACCTCGCGCAGGATGTCGGACCGCGGCCGTACGGCCCCCGGCTCCTGCGACAGGTAGACAAGTAGCTGGTACTCGATCGCGGTGAGGTGCACCGGCGCTGCGTTCAGGGTGATTCGCTGGCCGCGCAGGTCGATGACGAGCGGTCCGAGTCGCCGCTCCGTCGAGGCAGGGCCGGCGTCATCGGGCTGCACGCGGCGCGATACCGCGCGTATGCGGGCGATCAGCTCCCGGATGCCGAACGGCTTGACGAGGAAGTCGTCAGCCCCCATCTCCAAGGCGAGCACGCGGTCGATCTCCTCGCTGCGCGCACTGATCACGATGATCGGCACCGAGGACTCGGCGCGGATGCTGCGGCAGACATCCGTTCCGTCGATGTCGGGCAGACCCAGGTCGAGCACCACCAGATCGGGGACCGACTCCCGCACCGCGCGCAGCCCCTCCGCGCCGGTGCTCACGTGCTGCACCCGATGCGCGGCGCCGGTCAGGGCATCGACCACCCCGGCGGCGATGGCGGGGTCATCTTCTATCAGGAGCACGTGCATGGTCCATTGTGGCTGCGTGCCCGGCTGTGACCAGGCATCCGCGGGCACGATCTTGACCGTTTCTTGGATGTTCCCGGGTGCGCTCTTTGCCGAGCGTTCCCTAGCGTTGGATACATGAAGACACCAATCATCATCGTCCTGTCCATCGCCGGTGTACTCGGCACTGCTGGCGCCGCCATGGCCGTGAATTCCGGGACCCTCGCCAGCTACTCGCACGGCGACATCGGCAACGCACCGACCGTGCTCGACCCCACGTCGACCGCGACCCCGACGCCAGCACCGGAGGTCGAGACCCCGTCCCCGACGCCAACCGCCGAGCCCTCTGAGACGGCAGAGCCGGAAGGCTACAACAACGAGGTAGGCAACGACGACGCCACCGAGCACATGACAGCGCCCAGCACCATGCCGACGCCGACCCACACCGAGTCCGGTGACGACGCTGGCAGTTACGATTCCTCCAACAGCGCCGGCTCGGGCCACGGTTCCGATGACTAGTACACACCCGGCGGCGGAGACACGTGCGGTCGTCGAGGCGGTACCGCCGTCGCCTTCGTCGGCATGATCGCTAGATATCAGGTGACGGCCGCCGAGGCGTCCACCGGAATCCCGGCGGCTCCCGCGGCCATTGCACCTGCCGCCGCCGCGGTCGCGCCGGCTTGGGCGCCCGTCGCGGCGCCGGTCGCGTCACCGCCTGCCCCAGCACCCGCACCCCCGACGGGATCGACTGGCGCCTCCGGTAAGTGAGGCGCCAACCCAGATGATCGAATCCCCGGGGGGCATTCGCCATGGGCGGCCGGGTGACAGTCACGCAGGTCGGAGGGCCGCGCGGTCTGCTCGATGAGTCAGCGAGCGAGCTCGATCGACTTGAGTCGCTGTGGTCGCGGTTCCTGTCCGATAGCGAGCTGTCGCAGCTCAATGAGGCAGCCAGCGAATCCCGCGCCGTGGATCCGGCCACGGTCACGCTGATCCGCGCGATACAGGCAGGCGATGTGGAGACGGCCGGGGCTTCGACCCGACCATGCTCCGATCGCCTGCCCCCGCGGTTCTGGGAAGGCCTGAACTACGCCAGCTACGCGGCGGTGCTGCTGATCTCCCTCCGCGCCGGGCTGACGGGAACGGATGCCAGCCACTGGTGGTACCGCAGCGTCTCGGTGGTCATCATCTCAGTGACTGCCGCGGCCATCGTCGTGCGTCTGGTGATGGGTTCGAAGCCTGGCGGAGCAGCTGCCGCGCGCAGCTCGTGCTGCCTCGAACCCTAGTTGCTGGGTGCCGCGGTGGGGCCCGTGCCGGGGATACGACTTCCGAAGCCGCCGCCGAGACCGAGTTGGCCTTCGGAGATGCGGGTCGCCGCGACGGTGCCGCTGGCATCTTTCGCGCCGACCACCGCGACGGTGTCGCCCATCGCCAGGTCTTTCACGCTCGCCGTACTCGTCTTGGTGACCTTGGTGCTGGTGCTCGTGTTCACCTTGACGGTGGAGCCGTCAGCGAGCTTGACAGTGATCGTGCTGCCGTCGACCCCAGCGATCGTGCCGGCGGTGAATCCGCCGCGAGCTCCGGCGCCGGTTCCGGTGCCGCCTGCGGCTCCGGGGGACCCGCCAGCCCTGGTTCCGGTTCCACCGAACCCGCCGCGCGCGCTCGAGGCGTTAGTGCTGGACAGCGTGCTTTGGCCGATCAGCACCCCCGCGACCCCGCCGACAATGAGGGCGGCGACGAGCGCGAGCGCGGGGGTGAGGTATCGCGTCCAGCTCTTCTTCGGCGCGACGGCGACGGAAGCCAATTGCGCGGGCGGTGTGACCGAGGCCGGAGGTAGCCCCGGGTCGGGGTCGAAGTTGGTGTCGGGGTCGGGGTCGGAGTCGAAGTTGGTGTCGTTGGTGGCAGCCATGAGTGTTTCCTTTCGTGAGGCTGGTTATAGGGGGTCAGATGGAGCGCAAGGCCTGGATGGGCCGCATCCCCGCGGCCCGAGCCGCCGGGTAGACGCCGAAGAAGACGCCGATTGCGACTGACACCCCGAGAGCCAGTGGCACGGAGTAACCGAGGACTACGGGTTGGGTGCCGTTGATCTGAAATTGGGCGCCGAACAGTGCGACGACAACTCCGAGTACGCCGCCGAGCAGGGTCAGGGTCGCCGCCTCGACGAGGAACTGGCCGAGGATCGCCGGTCGGGTCGCACCCAACGCCTTGCGGATGCCGATCTCACGGGTCCGTTCGGTGACGGTCACGAGCATCACGTTCGTGACGCCGATACCGCCGACGAGCAGAGAGATCGCCGCCACCGCGCCGAGCAGAACCGTGAAGCTCTGCGCGCTCGCAGCTGCCGTCTGCAGCAGGGTCGCCTGGTTGGTCACCGTGTAGGGCGACGTGGCAGTGGTCGAGGTTGGGTCGTACTTGAGAAGCTGGTTCAGCTCTACTTCAATCTCGCCCTGCGCGGCGGTCACGGCCGAGGAGCTCGTGGCTTCGACGATCATCGAGCTGATCGCTCCGAATCCGGTGAAGCTGCGCTGCACGCGGCTGATCGGTGCCACGACGACTGAGTTCGGGTCGTTCACCCCGACGCTGGATTGCGTGGCGAGCACGCCCACGACAGTGAACGTCGTGCCATCGACCGAGATCGTCTGGCTGAGCGGACTTCCGGTGGGGAACAGTTCGCTCGCCAAGGTTGAGCCGATCACCGCGACCTTGTGGGCGCTGGTGACGTCTGCGGCGGTGAACCCCACGCCGGAACCGATTTTCGCGGTCGTCACCGTGAAGTAGTTCGGCGTCGAGCCGACCACCGAGATTGAGGTCTCGGAGATGGCGCCGTTTGAGACGGTCTGGCTGGTCTGCACCTCGGGGACCACGGCATCCACGTGACCGAGACGGGCGGCGGCAACCCGGTTCGCGACGTCGAGGGTCAGCTTGGGTGCCGATGTTTCCGTCGTCACCGTGCCGCCACTGAAGCCGAATCCGCTACCCGCTCTCACCGTCAAGGTGTTGGTGCCGAGCCGGGTGATGAGGCTGTCGATCTGCTGCGAACTACCGTTGCCGACGGCGAGTAGCAGAATAACGGCGGCGACGCCGATCATTACGCCGAGCAGCGTGAGGGCGGAGCGCAGTTTGTTGGCTGTGATACCCCGGAACGCGGAGCGCAGCGTCTCGAATACGGTCACGCGCTCACGCTGGCTTTCCATTCGACGGCGAGTGGCCGATTGCGCCGGTCGCTCACGAGCAGTCCGTCACGAATCGAGATAGCCCGTGCCGCGTGGGCACCGACGGTGTCCTCGTGCGTGATGACCACGATGGTGCGACCCGCCCGCGAGAGCGAGTCGAGAATGCCGAGTACGTCATCCGTTGACTGGCTATCGAGGTTTCCGGTCGGTTCGTCAGCGAGCACGATGGTGGGGCTCGTCACCAAGGCGCGCGCGATCGCGACACGCTGCTGCTGGCCTCCTGAGAGAGCCTGCGGAAGGTGGTCGACCCGATCGTCAAGTCCGACCAGGTGGAGGGCTTCGAGCGCGAGTCGCCGCCGCTCCACGCGCTTGACACCGCCGTAGATGAGGGGGAGTTCGACGTTAGAAAGTGCGCTCATGCGCGGGATCAAGTTGAACGACTGGAAGACGAAGCCGATCTGCCTATTGCGCACCTTCGCGAGTGCACCGTCGTCGAGCGAGCTCACGTCGACACCGCCGAGCAGATACTGACCGGAGGAGGCAATATCGAGGCAACCCAGCAGGTTCATGAGGGTCGACTTGCCCGATCCGGAAGGCCCCATGATTGCCAGGTAGTCCCCGCGGGTGACCTCCAGGTCGATGCCACGGAGCGCCTGGACCGCCGCCTCGCCTTCACCGTAGACCTGACGGATGCCCCGCAACTCCAGTATGGGAGCCTCACTCGTCGCGGGTGCCGCGGCGAAGTCGTCGAGGGTCGGAGCCGCTACGGGCGTCATCCGTTACCTCCGCGGGAGTTGAAGCCACCCGTGCCGCCGAATCCGCCGTTCCCGCCGAACCCGCCGCGCGTGCCAGCTCCCGTGCCCGTTCCGGTGCCGGTGGTCGCCGTCGTACTGGCCGACACCGTGCCGATCACGATCGTCTCACCAACCGCCAGGCCCGACTTGATCTCCGTTCCAGCGTCCCCGATCACACCGGTTGTGACCGAGACGGTCGAAGTCTTTCCCGTTTTGGAGTCGACGACCTTGACGGTCGAGGTGCCGTCGCTAGCGGTCGTGACCGCCGCGGCAGGAACATAGAGAGCGTCGGCAGCGCTGGCCGCGACGGTGATCGCTACCGTGGCAGTCTGACCAAGACGTACCTTGGCGGGTACGGAATCCAACGTGATCGTGGTCGCGTAAGTGACCACCGAGTTGGAAGTGGTCGCGATCGGCGCGATGTTCGTGACCTTCGCGGTGGCGGTTACTCCGGTCATGGCCGGGAAGCTGACAGTTGCCGACTGCCCGACGGTGACGTTGGCGATATCGGCTTCGGCGATGTTCGCGGTGACGATGTATTGCGCGGTGTTGGCGACGGTGACGAATCCGGAACTCGAGGTACTCGTCGCCGTCGACGACGTCGATCCAGATGCGCCACCCGATCCTGACGACGAACCCGATCCTGACGACGAGCCCGATCCTGACGACCCACCAACGGTGCCACTGGCGGCGATGACCAGGCCGGCAACCGGTGATGTCAGAGTCGCCTCGGCGAGCTGAGTCTTTGCGGCGTTGTAGGTGTTGCGCGCCTGAGTGAGGGCCTGTTTCGATGAGTTGATCTGCGAGACCTGCGCGTTCGGCTGCACCTCGGCAGCTGCTAGGTCTTGGCCGGCGTACACGTATGCCTGATAGTCCTGGTCGACCGTGGTTTGCAGAGCGCTTGGGTCAAGGGTGCCGAGCACCTCACCTGCCGCCACGGTTTGCCCCACTCTGACGTTCACGCTGGCGATGGTCCCTGCGACGGCGAACGACACCGCTGTCGTGGATGCCGGTTCGATAGCTCCGCTCGCGCTTACAGTGCTGCTGACGGTGCCTTGCTGCACGGTCGACGTCAGCAGCGTTCCCGTCGCTGAGGCGGAGGTGGCGGAGAAAGGCTTGAACAGCACGAGACCGGCGATGACAAGCGCGGCGACGATCACGGCCGCGAGCCCTCCGTTGATGAGCACACCGCGGGGAATCTTCATGCTCGAATGCTCAGCAGCGCGCATGAGTGCGGCTTTGGGAGAGTCTATGAATCCGCTGACAGGGGTTGGGTTCTGTGAGACGTCTCAGAGAGCAGGTCGTGCGCGTCGGCGGCGCTTCCGGCCTGCGTTAGGATTCCTCTCGGTACCGTGTCCGAGCGGCCGAAGGAGCATGTCTCGAAAACATGTGACGGTTCATCCCGTCCGTGGGTTCAAATCCCACCGGTACCGCCATCGGAAAGCCCCTGAATCATTGAGATTCCGGGGCTTTTCCAGTCTCGTCAGGGCCGAGCCCCCACGAATCCCCCACAAACGATTCGGATCGAGCCGTATCGAGACGTACGGAAACGGCGTCAAGATCATCT